>JAFXJW010000138.1 GCA_017532045.1 Clostridia bacterium
AATGAGGAAATGCTGATCATCACCAACCTCGTTACCCCCGAGGCAGGAGACATCATCGTTTTCCATCAAACCAGTGCCATAAACCCCAAACTTAACGAGCCCTTGGTCAAACGGATCATCGCCACCGAAGGGCAGACTGTCCGTATTGATTACGTCAAGGGCGAGGTCTATGTGGACGGAGTCCTTTTGAACGAGCCGTACATCGCTCTTTTGAATAAGAACGGCGCTGACATTGGTCAGTGGACACAGGCTCCCACCCACAGCTTTAACTATGCCACCGGCATTTTTGAAGCGACTGTTCCCGAAGGATGCTACTTCGTTATGGGTGATAATCGCAACAATTCTTTGGATAGCCGTTCCCGTGAGATCAGCTTTGTAGACGCTCGACGTGTGTTGGGCAAGGTTGTAGCCCGTACAAAGCCTTGGACTGTTTATGAATAATTTGGAGGTGCATCCATGCCCAGCGAACATATTCAATGGTTCCCCGGTCACATGGCTAAGACCAGACGACTGATTACCGAAAATCTCAAGAACGTACACGTCATCATCGAGGTGCTGGACGCCCGTGTTCCCGTCAGCTCCCGCAATCCCGAGCTGCGAAAAATGACGGGTGATAAGCCCACCATTCTGCTTCTCAATAAGGCATCCCTTGCCGATCCCAAAAAGAGCAAGGAATTCGTCAAGCTCTATACGGATACCCACACCGTTTGCATACTCTGCGACTGCGTAACGGGAGAGGGACTGAACCGCCTTCCCGAGGCCATCCGCACCGTCCTGAAGGACAGAGTGGAGCGATACGAGGAAAAGGGACAGGCAGGACGTCATCTCCGCGCCATGGTGGTGGGTGTTCCCAACGTAGGTAAATCCACCCTCATCAACCGCATGAGCGGCGGTATCAAGGCTAAGGCGGAAAATCGTCCCGGCGTGACCCGTAACAAGCAATGGGTCACCACGGGAATCGGCATTGACCTGCTAGATATGCCCGGCGTGCTGTGGCCCAAGTTCGAGGATCAGACCATCGGTGAGAATCTTGCCTTTACGGGCGCCATCCGAGATGATATTCTGGACATCGAGCATTTGGCTTTGAAGCTGGTTGCCCGTCTGCGGGAGCTGTATCCTGTCGAGCTGGCCACCCGCTACAAGCTTACCGATGCCGACGGCTGGAAGGATATGACCGAAACCCAGCTCATCAACCTCATTGGTAAGAAGCGAGGCTGCCTGATCCCCGGAGGCATCGTGGACACCGAGCGTGTTTCCAACCTGCTCATCGACGAGTTCCGCGCAGCCAAGATCGGCAAGATGACCATTGACCGACTCCCCGCTCCTAGAGAAGATAGAATTTAAGGAGGAAGACTGAATGCCCTCCTACGAAATTGAACGAGGCCTTCATGACGAGGGCTTTGCCGTGGTTTGCGGTGTAGACGAGGCAGGACGAGGCCCTCTCTGCGGTCCCGTGGTAGCCGCCGCCTGCATTCTCCCCGACGGCTTGGATATTCCCGATCTGAACGATTCCAAGAAACTCACCCCCAAGAAGCGGGATAAGCTTTTCGATCTCATTAAAGGGAAGGCCGTCGCATACGGTATTGCAGAGGGATCGGTAGAGGAAATCAACAGGTTGAACATCCTTGAGGCTGATCTTCTGGCCATGCGCCGCGCCATTGATTCTCTTCATACGCCGGACGGTGAGCCTTACAAGGCGGAGTTTGCCCTGATCGACGGAAACATTGATCGGGATTTCCAAATCCCCGCCCGAGCCATTATAAAGGGTGATTCTCTCTCCATGTCCATCGCCGCCGCCTCCATTCTGGCTAAGGTCACCCGTGACCGCATGTGCGAGGAAATGGATCGGGCTTACCCTCAGTACGGCATTGCCAAGCATAAAGGCTACGGCACCAAGGATCATATGGCCGCTCTACGGGAGTTTGGCCCCTCTCCGATTCACCGCACCAAGTTCATCCGTTTCTTAAACGAGGAGTCCCATGAGTAACTCTATCGACAACATGACCTCCCGACAGCGCATTGGTCGCATCGGCGAGGACGCCGTGGCTCTTCGATACGCCGAGATGGGCTTTTCGGTTGTGGCTCGGAATCTCCACATCTCCCGCAACGAGATCGATCTGATCCTGCAAAACGAGACCTATCTTGTTTTCGTGGAGGTCAAGACCCGTCACGCCACCCCGGGAGTCCCTTCACGATACGGCCGCCCTGCCGCTGCCATCGACAACAACAAGCGCATGCGCATGCGAAAGGTCGCTGTGGACTACCTCCGTGAGCACCCCACGCCTCTTCAGCCACGCATTGACGTGGCTGAGGTCTATATGCATAAAGGAACGAACGGGATCGAAACCGTACGGGAGATCAAGATATTTCCTGCAGCCTATGCGGGACGGTAACCGCAACAGGAGGACTTACGCATGAAGCTTTCCTTATTTGACGGTCATTGCGATACCGCTTACGAGCTATACCGCCGTGGCGTCCATCTGGCAGATAACAACTGCTGTCATATCTCCCTTGAGAAGGCCGCCTTCTACGGTCAATACGCCCAGTTTTACGCCATATGGAGTGACCGCCACTTGGACGACGAGGCTTGCTGGGAACAATTTTTGAAGATCGCCGCCAATTTTCATGCCGAAATACATTCCTCCTCCGACCGAGTGGCACAGGTCACCTCGCCCGTCGAGCTGAAGGATGCCGTGGCCAACGGCAATCACGCCGCCATACTGGCTGTGGAGGATGCACGCCTTACCGCCGGCAAGCTGGAAAGGCTTGACCACATGAAGGCGCTTGGTGTGAAATATCTGACCCTTCTGTGGGGGGGAGACACCTGTGTCGGGGGCTCTCATGACACCGAAAACGGTCTGACCGCATACGGAAAAGACCTCGCAAAACGATGCTTCGAGCTTGGAATCATTCCCGATGTATCCCATGCCTCCGAGGCATCCGTTGACGATCTTATTTCCATTGCCCATGAGTGTCGCAAGCCTTTTATTGCCTCCCACTCCAATGCATACGGCCTGTTTGGACATACCCGCAACCTCCGTGATCGCCACTTTACTGCAATCAAGGAACTGGGTGGTATCGTGGGCGTGAGCCTTTGCCCCTCCCACCTAACGGATGATTCCCTGCGGCCTGCTACGGCCGAGGACGTATTTTCCCACGTCGATTACTACCTTTCCCTTGGCGGGGAGAACATAATTGGATTCGGCGCGGACTGGGACGGAACGGATCTGCCTGCCGACTTGTCGGGCGTGCATGATCTGACAAAGGTCGCCGAGATCATGGCCAAGCACAATTATACCGAGGACTTGATCTATAAGATCTACTGGAAGAATTTCTACGATTTCGCCATGCGGAATCTGTAAAATAAACATAACGCAAAAATTTCAAGATATAGGAGCAAAACACCATGATGTACCAATCCACCCGTGATCCCTCCCACAAGAAGTATACCGCCGCTGAAGTCATCAAAATGGGTCTCGCCCCCGATGGCGGCCTGTTCATTCCCGAGTCCATTCCGACTCTGACAGGTGATGAGATCACGGCGCTCTGCAAGGACACCTATCCCGTCCGTGCCGCTAAGATCCTCGGCAAGTTCCTCACCGACTATACCCACGAGGAGCTTCTCAGCGACTGTGAGGCCGCCTACGCCGAGACCTCCTTCCCCGGCGGGGCTGCCCCTCTGGTTCACGTTCATGACAACATCTACTCTCTGGAGCTGTGGCACGGCCCTACCGCCGCCTTCAAGGACATGGCTCTGCAGATCATGCCCCGCCTTCTGTCCCGTGCCATCGTCAAGACCGGTGAGACCCGTGACGCCCTGATCCTCGTTGCCACCTCGGGTGACACCGGAAAGGCCGCCTTGGAAGGCTACAAGGATATTGACCGCATCAAGATCATGGTGTTCTATCCTGTGGACGGTGTAAGCCGTGTGCAGAAGCTTCAGATGGCTACCCAGACGGGTGGCAATGTCAACGTTTGCGCCATCCGAGGCAACTTCCACGATGCCCAGACGGGTGTGAAGAAGATCTTCGGCGATGCCGAAATGGCCAAGAAGCTGAACCAGAAAGGGTACGTTCTCTCCTCTGCTAACTCCATCAACTGGGGGCGCCTGGCTCCTCAAATCGTCTACTATGTTTCTGCTTACTGCGATCTGTTGAACAACGGCACCCTCAAGATGGGCGAGACCATGGACGTGTGCGTGCCCACGGGCAACTTCGGCAATATCTTCGCAGGCTACATCGCCAAGCTCATGGGACTTCCCGTCCGTCATTTCGTCTGCGCTTCCAACAAAAATAACATCCTGACTGATTTCCTGAAAACCGGCACCTACGACCGTAACCGCAGCTTCCATCTGACCATGTCCCCCTCTATGGACATCCTGATCTCCAGCAACCTGGAGCGTCTGCTCTGCCTCACCGCAGGCGAGGAGCGCACCGCCGCCTGCATGGAGAAACTGAAGAACAAGGGCGCATATACCGTGGACGCAGACGTTCTCGCCGCCATCAAGGAGAATTTCTCGGGCTATTTCGCAGACGAGGCCGCCACCGCCGCCACCATCAAGGCCTACTTTGATAGCTACGGCTATCTGGCCGATACCCACACCGCCGTGGCCCTTTCCTCCGCTGAGCAATATGTGGCTACGCTGGATACCTCCGACATCCGCCCCATGGTCGTGGATTCCACCGCAAGCCCCTACAAGTTCGCCGCCGACGTGTACGAATCCCTCGGCCATACCCAGCCCTCCGATCCTCTGGCGGCTCTGGACGAGCTGGCCGCTTCCACAGGCACGGAGATCCCCTACCCCCTCCGTGGTCTCGGTGATCGCGAGGTGCGCTTCACCCGTGTCATTGATGCCGAGGAAATGCCCGCCGCCGTGCTGGGGTGGTGCTGATTTTTCCGCTTCTCTTACGAAATCAAGTTTGACGACATCGGTTTTAACGCTCTGAAAAGGGGCGCTGCACACGCAACGCCCCCAATATTTGACCTGCTTTTTCCCGATTAGCCCTGCTTAGTGGTATCGTTGGGCTTGAAGGTAGCGCAAGCGGTGTCATGGCTGGTGGATGCGTAGGTGGGGCCTACGGTAATCTCACCGGCAGTGCAACGGGTCTCACCGTCGTGATAGGCACAGTTCTTTACGTCGCAGACCACACCCTTGATGTGGCCACAGCACTTCTTATCGTTCATTTCATACCGTCCTTTTGGATCATTTCCTTTGACGGAACATCTCCATAATATTTACGGCCTTTGATCGACCGTACAGGTATTCTGCCCGTATGACCCTCGCTTTATTCTCCAAATCTTTGCGAAAGGAGCTTTTCCATGGCTATTTATACCATAGGAGACCTGCATCTCTCTACCAATCAGACCACGAATAAGTCCATGGAGAAATTCGGAAAGCGTTGGCTGGGCTACACCGACAAGCTCCTGAAAAACTGGAAGGCCGTGGTAACGCCTTCAGATACCGTCGTCATTCCCGGTGATATTTCCTGGGCTATGAAGCTGGAGGAGGCGCTATCTGATTTCCTTTTTTTGGATTCTCTGCCCGGAACCAAACTCATTGGGAAAGGAAATCACGATTTTTGGTGGACAACCGCCGCCAAAATGAACGCCTTTTTCGAGGAAAACCAGATTTCCACTCTGCGCATCCTGAATAACAACGCTTATCTCGTTGACGGTCAGGTCGTCTGCGGTACGAGAGGATGGTTTTTGGACGAGCGCCAGCAAGTAACGGTAGGCTCTGTGGATTACGACAAGATCGTCAACCGAGAGGTCATCCGTCTGCGTCTTTCCTTGGATAGCGCCATGAAGCTCTGCGAAGAATACGAGAGACAACACGGAATCAAGCCTCATGTGTCGGTATTTCTCCACTTCCCGCCTGTGTGGTTGGATTTTATCTGCCGCCCCTTTATTGACACGCTTCACGAGTATGGCGATCCAACCTGTTATTTTGGGCACATCCACGGAATGTATAACTTCCCCAGAGAGTTTTCCTTTGAAGGAATATCCATGCATTTGGTATCCTCAGATGCCATGGATTTTACCCTCCATCGAATCCCCTCTGCGCCCATCCTCCCCAATTTTGAGAAGTTGTGCTAATTGCACAATTTCGCATCCCCGCCTTCATATACTTTCGTTGGAACAAAGGGCGGAAAATTCTCAAAAGCACTTGACAAAAATAGCAAAAACAGATAAAATATACTATGAATGTAATAGTGGGTTAGACTGTCCGAGCTACGGCTGACTTTCCCTCAAAAAAGAAAGGAATCATCAACCATGAATCTGATCAAGGCAGAAAAGACCGAGAAGAGCGCAATGCTCCTGGAATTCTCCGTAGATAAGGAGACCTTTGATAAGGCCGTCAACAAGGTATACCGTCAGCAGGTGGGCAAGATCAATGTCCCCGGCTTCCGTAAGGGTAAGGCTCCTCGCTCTGTGATCGAGCGTATGTACGGCAAGGGTATCTTTTGGGAGGATGCCGCTAACGAGGTGCTTCCCGATGCCTACGAGGCTGCTCTGACCGAGTCCGGTGTGAAGCCCGTTGGCCGCGCCGAGTTCGATATCACCAACATTGACGAGGGCGGTATCACCTTCACCGCTACCGTTCCCGTAAAGCCCGCCGTTGAGATCGAGGGCTATAAGGGCATCGAGGCCGCCAAGGTAGTTGAGCCCGCAACCGACGTCGAGATCGACAACGAGATCAAGATCATCCGCGAGCGCAACGCCCGTGAGACCGAGATCACCGACGAGACTCCCGCCGCTATGGGCGACTCCACCAAGATCGACTTCGAGGGCTTCGTTGACGGCGTAGCTTTTGAGGGCGGCAAGGGCGAGGACTACAACCTCAAGCTCGGCTCCGGCTCTTTCATTCCCGGCTTCGAGGATCAGATCGTCGGTCACAAGATCGGTGAGCAGTTTGACGTAAACGTTACCTTCCCCGAGGAGTACCACGCCGCCGAGCTGGCCGGCAAGGCCTCCACCTTCAAGGTGACCCTGAAGGCCATTACCAAGATCGAGCTTCCCGAGCTGGATGATGACTTCGCAAAAGACGTTTCCGAGTTCGATACCTTCGCCGAGTACCGCGCTGACGTCGAGGCTAAGATCCTGAAGAGACACGAGGCTTCTGCTGAGTCCATCTTCGAGGAGACCATTGTTAAGGCGCTCTGCGGGAAGCTGGCCGGCGAGGAGATTCCCGAGGCAATGTTCGAGGCCGAGACCGAGAACCTGCTTCGTGACTACGACAACCGTCTCCGTATGCAGGGTCTGGACCTGAACACTTACTTCATGTATACCGGCATGACTCTGGAGGGTATGCGCGAGCAAATGCGTCCTCAGGCTGAGACCTTCGTCAAGACCCGTCTGGCTCTTGAAAAGATCGCCGCCCTGGAGGGTCTGACCGCTTCCGAGGAGGAGATCGAGGCCGAATACACTCGTCTGGCTGAAGCCTACAACATGGAGGCTGAGCAGGTCAAGGCTATGATCCCCGCCGAGTCCGTTTCCGAGGATCTGGTGGTCAAGGCTGCTATGGAGCTGGTCAAGTCCAACGCCGTAGCTAAGTAATTTCGCTTTTACACATCCTTGCCGCGGTCAGCCCAGCGCCAGCCGCGGCAATTCTTTTAAAATCACAGGAGATTCATTTCTCCTTGATTTTCCTTGCGGTTATGGGGCAGAATACAGGTATGCTCCATATTATGAAACTATATGAATGTGAGGTAACCAACATGATGAACGATCTGTACAAGATAGGCCTTCCCCAGTCCTACCTCGTTCCCACGGTAGTCGAGCAGACCGGCCGAGGCGAGCGCGCTTACGACATCTACTCCCGCCTGCTCAACGACCGCATCATCTTCCTGTCCGATGAGGTCAACGACGCTACCGCCTCCCTTGTGGTCGCCCAGCTTCTTTTCCTGGAGGCGCAGGACCCCGATAAGGACATCTCCTTCTATATCAACAGCCCCGGCGGCTCTGTTACCGCAGGTATGGCCATCTACGACACCATGAACTTCATCAAGTGCGACGTGTCCACCATCTGCATCGGCATGGCCGCTTCCATGGGCGCATTCCTGCTCTGTGCAGGCGCTAAGGGCAAACGAATCGCCCTGCCTCACAGCGAGATCATGATCCATCAGCCTTTGGGCGGTGCCCAAGGTCAAGCCTCCGACATCAAGATTCGTGCCGATCTCATTCTCCGCACCAGAGATATGCTGAACAAGATCCTGGCCGAGAACACCGGCAAGCCCATCGAGCAGATCGAGCGGGATACTGACCGTGACTACTTCATGACCGCCGAGCAGGCTCTGGAGTACGGCATCATCGATAAGATCTACACCCATCGCGACTAATCACGAAAGGAAGTCACCTCCCATGTCCAATACCACCAATCGAGGCGGCGGCAAGAATTCCAATCTGCATTTTTGCTCCTTCTGCGGCCGCAACGAGAATCAGGTCAACTTCCTCATTCCTTCCTCCAACGGAGCATACATTTGCGACTACTGCGTGGATGCTTGCTCGGAGCTGATCGACGAGGCCCTGGGGAACATCCACACGGGCACCATCAATTTCGGCGAGCTGAGTCTGGCGACCCTTCCCCGTCCTAAACAGATCAAGGAGGCGCTGGACGAATACGTTATCGGTCAGGATGAGGCAAAGATCGCTCTGTCCGTTGCGGTTTATAACCACTACAAGCGCATTCTCACCAAGCTCCCCAAGCAGAAGAAGGGTAAGAAAAAGGGCGAATCCGCCCCTGGGGAGGATTACATGGAATCCCTCCGCGATGTGGATATTCAGAAATCCAACGTTCTTCTTCTTGGCCCCACGGGTGTAGGTAAGACCTATCTTGCTCAAACTCTTGCCAAGACCCTGCAGGTCCCCTTTGCCATTGCGGATGCCACCACTCTCACTGAGGCAGGCTACGTGGGCGAGGACGTAGAGAACATTCTTCTTCGTCTGATTCAGGCCGCCGATTTCGACATTGAGCTGGCAGAGCGAGGCATCATCTACATCGACGAGGTCGATAAGATCGCCCGCAAGAGTGAGAATCGCTCCATTACTCGTGACGTATCCGGCGAGGGCGTTCAGCAGGCACTCCTCAAGATTCTGGAAGGCACAACCGCCAACGTTCCTCCTCAGGGTGGACGCAAGCATCCCAATCAGGAGTTTCTCCGCATCAACACCGAGAACATCCTGTTCATCTGTGGCGGCGCCTTCGACGGTCTTTCCCAGATCATTGAGAAACGTGAGGGCGGCGCAACCATCGGCTTTGGCGGCGGCATCCGCACCAAGTCCGAGCGTGTACAGAGCGGCGTATTCAAGAACGTCGTTCCCCACGATATTGTTAAATTCGGCCTGATACCTGAGCTGGTGGGCCGTTTGCCCGTCATTGTTACCCTTAACGATCTCGACCGTGACGCCCTGATCCGCATTCTCCGCGAGCCTAAAAATGCTGTTATTAAGCAGTACATGAAGCTCTTCGGATTGGATCACATCAAGCTGATCTTTGAAGACGAGGCGCTGGAGGCCATCGCTGAAGAGGCGCTTGCACGGAACACGGGCGCCCGAGGACTTCGAGCCATTATGGAGCAATTCATGATGAAGCTTATGTACGAGCTTCCCTCGGATGAGCTGGCAGACACCGTCACGATCACCCGAGCCTTTATTCGGGGCGAGGCAGAGGCGATCATCACCCACAAAGCGCTCGCTCTTCCCAAGGCCAACGAGACTCCCGCTACCTTACCCGAGGCTACCTCGGAAGAAAGCTGATTCTTTCAAACAAAAAGCATGGGATTTTAGGTCCCATGCTTTTCTATTCATACGAAAAGACGCTAAAAACGAAAGGAATATTGAAGATCAATCGGATGGAAATTGATCCGAAAAGAGACTCCACGGCAACATTTCGGCGTCAGGGTGAGCCGAGACTGATACTTCCATCCCTGTAATCGGGTGCGGAAACGCCAGCCTATATGCCCAAAGACCGATGAAGGGAGATTTATCACGGCTTCCGTACTTACCGTCCCCTACGAGAGGCAGACCACGGGATGCAAGCTGTACACGGATCTGGTGCGTGCGTCCCGTATGTAAACGGACAAGAACAAGGGTATGCCCGTCGGAAAGAGAGGAAAGAACTCGGTAGTCCGAAACCGCCTCCTTGCTTCCCTTGCGTTTGCCGTCGGTTACGTAGGCTTTGTTTTTCTGCCTATCATGAAACAAAAAATCAGTAAATCTCCCCTCGGCTTCGGGTAAAGCAGAAGACACAACAGCCAGATATTCCTTGCAGAACTTTTCGTGATCCTGAACCAGGGCGCAGAGTCTTGCGGTAGCCTTGGGGGTAAGACCGAAAACCATTACCCCTCCCGTAGGCGTATCTAAACGATGGATCAAGCCGGCGGAGGGATAGTCTGCCTGCAGCATAGTGAGAAGATCCTCTTGCCCTGTGGTATCCGGCTGGGACGGCACGCCTGCCGACTTCATGGCGATCAACAGGTCTGCATCCTTGTATAGAATTTTCGGTTTCATGGACTCCTCCTCTTCCTGCTTATACGCTAGTCATTATAGCACAGGCGAGACTCTCTGTCAATTCCTTTGGGGAAACAAGGTTACTATTTCATTTTTTTTTGCAACCTTCTCATTTATTCATACGGAGTTCACGATTTTGGGCTATACTACATATGAATCCAAGGGTTGATATTCCCAAAAATAAGGAGGATGTTCACTATGTTCTGCTTCCACAAGAAAAAGAAGAAAAAGAATGCCGCTCTCTTCATTGTCGGCATCGTGATCGGCGTGGCCGCTGCCGTTGTCGGCGGTTACTTCCTGTTCACCAAGGTTCTCAAGAATAAGCTCTTTGCCAAGAAGGCTGACGAGTGCGCATGCGATGACGAGTGCTGCTGTTGCTGCGAGGAGACCGCCGCAAACACCGCCGAGGCTGTTGAGACCGCCGAGGAATGATTCCATCTTAAACAAAATGGCCACCGAAATGATCGGTGGCTTTTTGTTAGGAATCAGTTATCGGATATCACGCTGCTTGAGGTTTGACCACATGACGATAATAGCCTGGCCAGGTATTCCCAAAATGAAAACCAACCAAAGCATGCGATCGGTCAGAAGCCACACCGACATATAAAGAAGGATCAAAAAAGACCACATGAGCAGGGATATGATCAGGTAATTCCGACGGCGGTTGAACCAAATAGAATTCATCACCAGCCACAGGATTAAGGATGCGCATACGGCACAAGCAAAAACGAACCAATGAAACAAGGGGTTTGCAGACATAGTATCAAACACAATAAACATCATCACAGCCGCCAACCAAACGAGCAGGATGCTCATTCCCGTGACAAAGCCGCGTGTGCGCACGGTATGCCTGTTTTCTGCATTCTCAGTCTCATCAGAATGATTTACAGATTCCTGTAGAATCTCGTGTTCCTCTCGAAGAAGGTAGTCCACCGTAATCCCAAATATGTCAGCTATTTGCTTGAGGATCACAATATCTGGAACAGACTCTCCTCTTTCCCATTTTGAAATAGCCTTGTCGGTGTAATTGAGACGAACAGCCAAATCCTGCTGAGTCATGCCACTGTTCTTTCGCAGATTGGTTATGTTAGCGGCGATGACCGCTCTCAAATTTTCTTGGGGTGTCGCAGACGCTTGTGAGACAGGGATATCTGGATTCATAGTGCTCTCCTTTCCTCGACCCAATGAGGTCTACCCGTCAGTATATCGAACTCTACGATAAGTATAACACAAATCCCGGCGTTTGTCAAGAATTTTTTGTTTATATACAAGGTTTTTTCAACCGCCGCCAAAAAAGCTGATCATTCCGTTGACAACCTATCTACCGTCAGTAGAGCGTGATATCCCCTTCCTTCCACTCACATTCTACCGATTAAATAATGTTTTCCCCTGTACTATATTGACTAAATACCTGTTTTGTTATATAATGTCTGTGGCAAGAAAACATTCTCGCACGTTGTCTGAGATCTCCAGACGAGAAAGGAACCCGCACTTATGAATAAATTTGTGATTTTTACAGATTCTGCATGCGATATTTACCCCGAGGTGCTGGAGCGTTGGGGAGTGGGTTGCGTAAGCCTCGCTTTCCGCTTTGACCATATCGACCGTGATTTCAAAAACGAGGATATGCCCATCGGAGAATTCTACCGGAACATGCGCGACGGACACATTGCCAAGACCAACGCCGTAAACGCCGAGACCTTCCGCAAGGCGTTTGAAAAGGTTCTCACCGAGGGCAAGGATCTGCTCTATCTCGGATTTTCATCCGGCCTGTCCGCTACCTTTCAGCAAGGGAAGCTGGCCGCCGAGGAGCTGGCCGAGGCCTATCCCGACCGCAAGATCATCGCCATCGACACCCTCTGCGCCTCTGCAGGCGAAGGCCTTCTTGTAAAGCTTGCTCTGGATAAGATGAACGCAGGAGCATCCCTTGAGGAGACCGTCGCATACGTAAACGAGCTGATCCCCAAGCTGGCTCATTGGTTCACCGTCGAGGATCTGGTCTATCTCAAGCGTGGTGGCCGTGTGTCCCCTGCCGTAGCGTTGGTAGGCGGCATGCTCCAGATAAAGCCCGTTATGCACGTGGACGATGAGGGTCACCTCACCAAGGTTGGCACTGTCCGTGGTCGCAAGGCTTCCCTGGCAGCTCTGGCCGACAAGCTCATTGAGACCGCCGAGGATCCCGCAAACGGCACCTTCTTCATCTCCCACGGCGACTGTGCCGAGGATGCCCAGACCCTGTGCGACATGATCGTTGCCAGAGGTGGCAACAAAGTAGAGATCATCACCCACGTGGGCACCGTCATCGGCGCTCATTCCGGCCCCGGGACTATGGCTCTGTTCTTTGTAGCCAAGCAGAGATAATTCTACCTGCAAAGCAATATCCGATAAACTCCGCTTCCGCAAGCGGTCTTTATAACAACCCGAAGCCCACCGACACGTGTTCGGTGGGCTTTGGTTTTGTCTATTTGTTATACGGAGCGACTTACGCCTTGCGGATTTCGTATATCCGATCTGCCAGAGCCACGAAATCAGTAATATCCAATCTCTCGCCACGGATATCGGGGCGGTGACCGCATTCCTCAAGGATAGCGGTAAGCTGATCCTTGGGGATATCGGGAAATCCTGCGGACAGAGCGTTGGGGAGGGTCTTTCGTCTCTGCTCAAAGGCGGCTCGGATAGTCTTGAACAGAGTCTCCTCGTCCTTGGGGACACAGGGCTTCTCCCTATGAAGCTTGATGCGCACCACGGTGGAGTCCACCTTTGGGGCAGGAATGAAGTTCCCTGCGGAGACCTTAAAGAGCTTTTGCGCCTCACCGTAATACTTCAATACGGCGGTAATGGCGCCGTACTCCTTGCTTCCCGCCTTAGCGCAGAGGCGGTCGGCCACCTCAGACTGGATCATAATGGTGATGTACTCAAAGGGGAGATTAGACTCCAACAGTGCCATCAGAATGGGAGTCGTGATGTAGTAAGGGAGATTGGCACAGACGGATACCTTCCCTGCCGCAAAGGCGGGAGCGAGAAGCTCGGCCAGATCCACCTTCATAACGTCGGCGTGGACGATATTCACCACGCCCTCGGGGCAATCCTGAAGCGTATAGCGCAGGACAGGAATCAGGCCGTTGTCGATCTCCACGGCGATGACCTTGCGGTAACGGAAGGCCAGCTCCTGGGTCAGCACACCGATACCGGGGCCGATCTCCAGAACCGTAGCATCGGGGGTATCCGAGCAGGAATCGGCGATGTCCTCCACAACAGATATATTGGTGAGGAAGTTCTGGCCGAACTCCTTGCGGAAGTGAATATTGTAAATGGACATAACGTCCTTGATGGTGCGGATGTCGGTTAGATTCATGAGTTTCCCCTTGTTTCTGTATTATAGAATTATTTTACCACATTTTTTCACGAAAATCAAGATGCGTTGGCGGATTGGTGAGAAATAATGAGACTTTTTCGCAAATTATTTTCGAAAAACCTCTTGCAAAAAGCAGGAGTTTATGGTATAATATCACCGTTGTTTGAGACGACCTGTTTCACAGACGCTGATGTGGCTCAGTTGGTAGAGCAGCTGATTCGTAATCAGCAGGTCGCGGGTTCGAGTCCCGCCATCAGCTCCAAAAAACCACCCGTATGGGTGGTTTTTTCTTTTTATTATACAAAATGTAGTGCATTCAGCCTTTCCGTCGATTCTTAAAGAAATCCTGCAGAATGGCTCTGCATTCCTCCTCCAGGCATCCCGTCTCAAAGCCTACGTGCTTATTCTCCACGGGATGACGGTGGATAGCCCAGACGCTTCCCATAGCCCCCGCAACAGGGTCCATGGATCCGCACACGATGCGGGGGATGCGTGCATGAAGGATGGCTCCTGCGCACATGGGGCAGGGCTCCAGCGTGACATAAAGAGTGCAGTCCTCCAGACGCCAGCTTCCCAAGGAGACACAGGCTTCGCCAATGACATTGATCTCGGCGTGTCCGAGGGCGGTTTTCATAACCTCGCGGGTGTTTCTGCCCCGTGAAATGATCTCTCCCGTGGCGTTTTGAACAAGGATCGCTCCCACAGGCACATCCCCATCCTCAGCGGCTCTGCGCGCCTCCTCCAGAGCAATGCGCATATAGGACTCATCTGTTGTTGTAAAGGTATGGCTCATAGAAGCACCTCCAGATCTACAAAGAGGATGACCAGATAAGTAAGGATAGCGGCTGACACGGCCAAGGCGGTAAAAACGATCATACCGGGGGCCTTAAGACCCCGAGCAATTGCGCCGCGATCCACGGGCGTGTCGTACAGAGCCACGCCCAGATGCTCCTGTGTACCGAAAACCGAGGGCTTCGCATTCACTTGCGATCGATTCTTTTTTCGCATATAATAGCAAACCAGAAACAAAATACTGACAAGGCCGATCACCAAAACAGCGGCATCCCACAGAGCCAGCCACGGCGTAACAGACTCCCCGAATCTTCCGTAATACAGAACCTGAGTGATCACGGAAATTTGATTGTTGAACAGATGGAACAGGACACTGCACCAGATGCTTCCCGTCAGCTCGTACATGATCGCCATGGCCACGCCGGCTACGAAGGTATAAAAGGTTTGTCCTATATTTTGATGCATAAGGGAAAAGAGGGCGGCGCTGATCAGGACGGCTTGGGTTCTGCCGAAGGGCCGGAGATTTCCGTAGATGACGCCACGGAAAAGGAACTCCTCGGCAAAGGCAGGGGCTATGGCCGTCGTCATATACATGATCACAACAGACGGGTTATCATAATCCTGATACGGCAGCATTTCGGAGGGGATCTCGTAGCCGATCATGGCGCAGAACCACGTATTCACGTAGGCGGCGGCAGTGATGGTAGCCAGCCCTCCAAAAATGAGCAGAGGGGTAACGGCGGGAAGATTCAAATCATAGCGAACGGGCTGTGTTGGGGTCTTGCGGTTGAAAATATAGAATATACTTCCCGCCAAAATAAAGGGGGCCATATAACAGACCGAGGAGAAAAGACCGGATAGGGCGGTACCAAGGGTTCCCGTCAGAATTTCTGCGAAAAAGTACTGGTCAAGGACGGTGAGATTGAAAAAAACTCCCAAAAAGATGACCAGTGACCAGCCTATTAAATTCAGTACACGACGATATGCGGTGGCCACCGGCGCAATGGGAGAAAGCATAATAACCTCCTTGACGATATCTACGTTTATTATAACACGGTAGAGAATAAATGTCAATAGAAAAAGCGTTGCCTCGGATTTTCGGAGCAACGCTCTTTTCGGATTATTTTTCGTTTATTTGCTCGGCGGGCGCGCCGCTCCCCACCAGACCGACGGCGGCGTCAACAGGCAGAGAGAACGCAATACCCTGACCGGGGGTTTTAAGACCAACGGCACGGTACAGTCCGTGAAGCACGTCGTCCTTGATGGAGGCCGGCACCAGGATCATGACCATCTCCTTTTCGGGTTGAACGGGTATCTCGAACTTCTTCTCAGCCAGGCCGTTGGCGGTACCTCTTGCATGGATCACGGTTCCGCCACGTGCGCCATACTCCTTGGCGGCATCCATTACGGCGTCGGCAAAGCCCACGTTGACAATACAAAAAATTACTTCATGCTCAAAATTCACGGTAACATCCTCCTTTATGCGGGGGTATTGGATAGGAAACGGTAAATGGCAACACCGATGGTACCCGTCATGGGGATGGTGTAAGCAATGCCCTTGCCGTTCTTGATGGTCTTGAATTTATGCTCCAGCGCTGACAGGGCTTTGTCGCACATATCCTCGCGAATGACGCTGAAGATCACGGTTTTATCGGAATCAGCCAATCCCAACAGACGGAGAGTTTCACGGCTGGCCGTTCCGCGGGCCGCCATGGAAGCTTGAAAATTCACCTCGAAGGACTGGATGAAATCGGTATAGAACTCGCCCTTCTCACGGTTGACGACCGTGACCAAAAGCTTTAGCTTGCGGGGAGCAATGAGAGCGTCGTTTTCCTTCATGATTTCTCCTCCTTACATGAATCGAATGATCTGCTCGTCATCGGCAGACAGGATGCGTTTCATGGCGATGCGATCACGCACCTTCTTGTGTACCACGGCACGGAATCCAAGAAATTGGATGGTGATCAGGGGGGTCATGGCCACCATGGCTACGATACCGAATCCGTCGGCCAGAACCTTCCCTTCTCCCTGCAGCACACAGCATGCGCCGATGGCCAAGGGGAGAATGAAGCCTGAGGTCAACGGTCCGCTGGCTACTCCGCCGGAGTCAAAGGCGATGGCGGTATAAATACCAGGGACAAAGAAGGACAGTCCCAAGGACAGAAGGTAGCCGGGGATCACGTAGTAGAGGATAGAAAAATCGAAGATAATGCGAAGCATGGACAGGGCAAGGGATATGCCTACGCCCAGAGATAACGCAACCATCATAGAGGTTTTACTGACACTTCCGCTGGTGATATCCTCTACCTGCTTGTTCAACACGTGAACCGCAGGCTCTGCCAGTACGACGACCATACCCAAAAGCAGGCCGCTGATAACGAGGACTGCGGGATGAAGATTTGCCAGCTCGGTTCCGAGCTTGTATCCAATGGGCATGAAACCAACAGACACGGCGGTGAGGAAGATCACCAAGCCAAGGAACGTATAAACGATACCCACAGCAATTTGCTGTAGCTTACGGCGAGGGAGCTTGAGGACGGTGATCTGCAGGATCAGGAAGAATACTACGATCAATCCAAGGGCAATTCCCACCTCCTTGAAGGTGTGAAGGATCTTCTCGAAAAGTGCCGTGCCAAGGCCGTTTTCAATAGTGTAATCAGGAACATGATAAGCGATCTCTCCATCAGCGGTCGTGCCCAAAAGCATTACGGCAAGGATAGGGCCAACCGAGCACATGGCAATGAGACCGAAGGAGTTCTCGCTGACGTCTTTACCGCCGATGGAGGCTGCAATACCTACGCCGAGGGCCATGATAAAGGGAACGGTAATGGGGCCTGTGGTAACACCGCCTGAATCAAAGGCCATGGGCAGAAACTCTCCGTTCTCAGATGCCAGAACAAAGGCGGCCAGGGCAAAGAGGATCATGTAAAAATACAGGAGCATAGAGGGCAGCGGCTTGTGGAACACCATCTTCAGCACCGAAAGCGCCAAAAACAGACCAACGCCGACTCCTACGCAAATAATGAGCAGGGTGCTGCTCAAGACGTCCTTGACCTGGTTGGCCAGTACCGTCAGATCGGGCTCCGCAACGGTGATGAGCAAACCCATGAGGAAGCAGACCGAAATCAAGAGAAGCAATTTCTTGGATTTCGTTAAGCCTACGCCCGCATATTCCCCCATAGGGGTCATGGCCACATCAGCTCCCATGCTGAAAAGGCCGATGCCCAGAATGAGGAACACGGCAGAGACAAGGAATACTCCGATTTCAAGACCCGTAAAATGCACAAGAGGGGTCAGATTAAGCAGGCAAACAATAGCCGCCACGGGCAACACGGAAACCAATGCCTCCTTGATTTTCTTCAGCAATACGGTCATAAGCTCCCCTCCTTTCTCTTTGTTTTCTTTATTATACCACACTTCCCTCTTTTTGTCTATTAATATTTAAAACGATATTTCAGATTTTTTTATTTCGTTTCGTAATATTTGCGTCATTATATGGCCGACACTTGACAAACATCGATTTTTATGGTATCATACATACAATTACAGTCAAAATTTTCTCAACCGAAGGGGGCCATCGTATGGCAGGAAAATCCTTTTGCGTTCTGTACAATCCTTTGTCCTCAACGGGGACGGGCGAGGACAAAGCTCGCCGCTTGACCGACATCCTCGGCAAGGATTCCCCAATCGAATACCGAAGTCTGCTGGATATTACGGACAAGCGTGCTTTTTTGGAAAGTCTCCCTCTCGACACATACCCCATCATCACAGGCGGAGACGGTACGCTCAGCCGCTTCGTTGACGATCTGGGTGGGAATCCCACACGGGATATCTACTATTACCCCGCGGGAACGGGCAACGACTTTCTGAACGATCTAAATCGATCGGCCGACACTGACCCCTTCCTTCTCAATCCCTACATCACGGATCTGCCCAAGATTCATTTCAATGACGAGTCCCACGTTTTCATAAACGGCGTTGGCTACGGAATAGACGGCTATGTGTGCGAAGAAGGAGACCGTATCCGTCAAAAAACAGGAAAGCCAATCAACTATACCAGCACCGCCATCAAAGGGCTTCTCTACGCATACAAGCGCACCACCGCCATTGTCTCGGTGGACGGTCAGGAACATACATTCAAAAACGTCTGGATGACGCCCACCATGCTCGGTCGCTTCTTCGGAGGCGGCATGATGTGCGCTCCGGGGCAGGACCGTCTCAATCCGGACGGCACGGTGTCCCTCATGGTCATGCGGTGCAAGTCCAAGATCCGTACACTCCTTCTCTTCCCCAGCATTTTCAAGGGAACTCATATCAAAGCCACCAAGGTGGTCAGCGTGTTCAAGGGTCACGAGATCCGTGTCCGCTTTGACCGTCCCACCGCCCTGCAGATCGACGGAGAGGTCTACTCGGGTGTGACAGAATACACAGTCACCACCGCAAAGGCCGAAAAAATGCTTCGAAACCGTGCCGCCGAGGCTCTGACGGTTTGATCGTTACGGCAATATACAAGAAACAGAGGTAACTACCATGAAAAAGAACACGACCAATAAATTTTTGATCGGCTCTTGGGTGTCCTTCTACCCTTTCAATATTCACGACTACGAGTATCAGCTGGATCAGATGCGAAAGGCCGGTATTAACTTCAACATTTTCCCCGCTTCCTTCGGTGACGGCATGCATGATGCCATCACGTGGAATAACGTAGAGGCTCAGTACGAGGCTCGTGATATGTACTACTGCATGTACGGCGGACTGACCGAGGATCTGCTCCGCAAGGGCGTACAGTACGCCAAGGGAAAGGTACGTTGCATTGGATACCATTTGATCGACGAGCCAGGCGGAGCCGCCCTCCCCCACGTTGGCAAAATGGTACGCGCCTACCGCGAGGCCGATCCCAAGCGCTATCCCTTCGTCAATCTCTTCCCCAGCTACGTGGGCGCCGCCACCATGGAAGGCGACTACTACCAATACTGCTCCCGCTTCGTCAACGAGGCAGGTGAGGAAAATATTGAATATCTGTCCCATGACTTCTACCCCTTCCGCCAAAGCGGAACAGCCTTGTCTATCTTTGGTGACATGGAGACCGTCCGCCGTGTTGCCTTTGAGAACGGCCGTCTGCGCACCCATGCCTTCCCCCAAGCTACGGCTTGGCAAGGCACACGGATGCCCAACATAAACGAGATGCGCTGGAACGTCTATGCATACGTGGCCTACGGCTTTAAGGCACTGTCCTGGTTCAATCTGGTTTGCCCAGGCAAATCCGACACCGAGGGCGAGTGCTTCCGTGAGTCGGTGATCTATCGGGACGGCACGGTCAAGGACAAGCAGCTTCTGAAGAAGTTTGGCAACCTCAACAAGGAGATCCACACTCTGGGCGACACACTCATGAAGCTGGACACCGTCCATGCCTACCACACCAAGGGCGGGATCGCCGGTGTGGAAATGCTTCCCTCTGACTGGATGATCACACCTGTCGAGGATGCTGACTTTATGATCAGCCACATGGTGACCAAAAAGGGCGACGAGACCTACGTCATGCTCTTCAACAAGTCCTATGAGAGCGCCGTAACCACATCCTTCTCTGTATCCCCATACAGCGGCATCAGTTCCCTGTCCTACGTGTCCCCCTTTAACGGAAACGAGTACCCCGTCTCTGTGTGCGATGGCGTTTTCACCGAGACCTTCCGTCCCGGCGAGGGCAAGCTTTACAAGCTGAACGGTCTGATCACCCGCCGTGTATTGCCCATTCAGCGCAATCCCGCCCGACTGAACATGGAGATCCCCGAGGCCGCCGAGCTGATCGGTCTGGACGTAACCTTCTCTGCCGACACCGATATGAAGGCCTCTACCCTCCAGATCACCACCAACAAGCGCTTCCCCGAGGAAAAAACGCTGTATATCGCCTTTGACCATGATCCTGCTATCGGTACGACCAACACGGATATCGGCACGTCTCTCTTCCCTCTGAACGGAAAGGTTCGCTTTACGCCTTATATGGGCAAGCACATTCGCTTCACCGTTCACGACGAGGCGTCTTGGCATAACTACGGCTATGCCGAGGTTCGCGTGCGTTATGCCGATGAGCCTGATTGTGAGCCTGCGGGTGCAGAGCATTCCCTCGAGGATGCCTATACCGATGCTCCCCTCTCCGACAACTCTGCCGTATCAACGACTGCCACAGCAAACGAAAAGACACTTCGCATAGATAGGGGCGTTGTTGCCGCCGCCGCTGTCACTCTGGCAGGCGCTGTCGCGGGACTGACCGTAGGGATTATCAAAGCCTTGAAAAAAAGAAAAAAGTAAATTGAACAGAAGAACCGCCTTCGGGATATCCCCGAAGGCGGTCCTTTTTACATGGTTTTGCGGTAATTTTCAATGTTTTGATCCTCGTTATAGGTAGGATCACCGGGGTGGATGCCGTTCATCTCCTGCATGATGCGGTACGCATCCGCCCGAAGCTTCTCTGCGGCCTTATAGGGCGGCAAGGTCTTATCGGGGAACAGCGGCTCACCCACATGGAGATCCACAAAGGGCCCCTTACCAAAGAGCCAACGGAAGCCTCTGCGGGGACGGAAGGACATGGAGATGGGAATGAGGGGCTTATCGTACTTCACAGCCAGCTTGAAGGCGGCCGGCTTTAGAGGGCGAATATCGGGATAGAAGTACCACAGTGAGCCCTCGGGAAAGACGTGGAGCCATTGTCCATCGCTGACGACACTCTCCAGATCCTTGGTAAAGGTCATCATGGAGCGAATATCCCCGTCGGGGATGGGCATACCGCCGAGAATACGCATGAAGGGAGAAAATCCGCTTTCAAAGTTGGGCTTCCATGCAGGAAAATAACTAATATGAGGACGGATGGCCTTCTGCACGCAGAGGTAGTCCCACATAAAAACATGGTTGGACACGGTAATTGCACCGTTCTCCAAGGCATCTCGATGCTTCTTAAGATTCTCCCGCCCGTGAATGCGTAGACCGTGTGTCAGATGGGTCAAGGGGAATACAATAGTATGAAGCAGAAACGCCACCAGCGCCCGCTTGATCCGAAACCAAACGCCACGGGGTCTGTAATGATATTCCGATGTCAAGGTCACGGGGCGCTTGGTCTTCAGCACCAGCATGTGGGCGTCCGAGCGGTCGGGATAGGTATACGGGAGGTTATGACGATAGTACATGAGTAGCTCCTTGGAGGAGTATTTGTATGGATTGTGAGTATTATAGCACAAAACGGGGATATTTGTCAAGGGGAGGGAGAGAAACAGAAAAGGACTACAAGGTAGAGAAACAGAAAAGGGCTGCCGTGGGTAGCCCTTTTCACAACAAAAAAATTACGGCTTATATTTATTCTCGTCCCTATATGTACCTTCTTCTACTTGAATTTTACGAGAAAATATGATATAATATCCACACAGATTACTGTAAAGAGGTAAATCAAAGCAAGATGGAAAACAAGAAAGAAATGCTCGGCACTGCGCCGGTGGAAAAGCTTTTGTTTAAGCTGGCATTGCCTACGGTCATAGCTCAGCTTATCAATATGCTGTATAATATCGTTGACCGCATTTATATCGGTCACATTGTCGAAAACGGCGACCTCGCCTTGACCGGCGTTGGAATTTGTATGCCTATCATCATGATCGTTTCGGCTTTTGCGGCGCTTGTCGGTTCGGGCGGCGCCCCAAGAGCTTCTATCTTTATGGGCAAAAAGGATATGGACAGCGCAGAGAAAACCCTTGGCGGTTGCTTTGGCTTGCAAATCCTTCTGTCGGTCATTCTGACAGTCGCGCTTATGATTTGGAATGAGGATCTACTCCTCGCCTTCGGGGCAAGTGAAAATACAATAAAATATGCAACCGAATATATGCGTGTATATGCCATCGGAACGATTTTCGTACAGCTCACCCTCGGCATGAACGCCTTCGTTGCGGCGCAGGGATTTACAAGGATCTCTATGTTCTCGGTCATTATCGGCGCGATAGCGAATATTATCCTTGATCCCATCTTTATTTACGGAATGGATATGGGTGTTCGCGGCGCGGCTCTTGCAACCGTCATCTCTCAGGCTTTGTCCTGTGTTTGGGTAGTATCCTTCCTGTGCGGTAAAAAGACCTTGCTTCGTTTGAAAAAGGAAACACTCCTCCCCTCTCCGAAAATCGTTCTGCCTTGCCTTGCCCTGGGCACTGCAACTTTTATTATGCAGGCGAGCGAGAGCGTGATCTCGGTATGCTTTAATTCTTCCCTGCTTGGCTATGGTGGGGATATTGCCGTCGGGGCTATGACCATACTGACCAGCGTGATGCAGTTTGCCATGCTTCCTCTTCAAGGAATCGCTCAAGGCGCACAGCCTATTCTTAGCTACAATTACGGTGCAAAAGCAGCAGACAGAGTCAAGAAAACTTACAGGATCCTGCTTGTGTCATGCCTTGTCTATTCGGTAGCACTTTGGGGGAGCATCATGCTATTTCCGAGAGCGTTTGCCGCCATGTTTACGACCGATACGGCGCTTTTAGATTTTACTGAAGGCGTAATTCGCATATATTTCGGAGGAATGTTCCTCTTTGGTGTTCAAGTGGCTTGTCAGATGACATTCGTTTCCCTTGGAAACGCGCCCTCCTCGGTTATCGTGGCGGTAGTAAGAAAATTCGTCTTGCTCTTACCTCTCATCTACGTTATGCCGAACCTGGTTGAGGATTCTACACTCGGTATTTATATGGCAGAGCCGATTGCGGATATCGTTGCCGTAACCTTTACAACAGTTTTGTTTATCTTCCAATTCAGAAAAGCGTTGAAAAAAATTGAATGCATGGAGAGCTCATAAACTTTTTGAAAGGATTTTCTTCTATCAGTCATGACCACCAGCCGTGCTGGTGGCTTGCGATAGCCCCCTTGGGGCATTTCACACGCTGAGCCTATAGGCTCGTCGAAAAATCCGCAACTTGCGGTAGTCGCCCTACCACTATTGAAATAGTAAGTATCTATAGC
>JAFXJW010000139.1 GCA_017532045.1 Clostridia bacterium
GATTTGTCGGGCTTCGCCCGACCTCGCGCTCGCAGGGCGCATATCGAATTCCGCAGGAATATATCGAGTGCCGCAAGGCACATATCGAGTCCCGTAGGGACATATCGACATCTTTTTTCGTCGATATACACCCTTCGGGTGTTCGATATACCGCTGACGCGGTTCGATATACCGCTGACGCGGTTCGATATGCCGCTGTGCGCCTCGATATGCCCCCTACGGGGGCGTGAGGGCTTTCAGCCCACAAACCCAAATTTGAATTATATCAATACGCAAGGAGATCCGTGATATGGACAACCTTCATTTTTCCAATTTCCAGCGCGCTGAGGTGCTGACTCAGGCGCTCCCCTACATCAAGCAGTACGTAGGCAAGACCGTAGTGGTCAAGTACGGCGGCAACGCCATGATCGACGAGAGCCTGAAGCAGCAGGTCATGGAGGACATTGCTCTCTTGTGGCTCATTGGTGTCAAGGTAGTGCTGGTGCATGGCGGCGGCCCCGAAATCAACGACATGATGAAGAAGCTGGGTAAGCAGCCCGAGTTTGTGGGCGGCCTCCGCGTCACCGATAAGGAGACCGTGGACATCGTGCAGATGGTGCTGGCGGGTAAGGTCAACAAGTCCCTCGTCACCCTGCTCCAGATGAAGGGCGGCCATGCCGTGGGTCTGTCGGGTATGGACGGCGGCATCATTGAGGCCAGGATCAAGGACGAGCGACTGGGCTTTGTGGGCGAGATCACCAAGGTTCGTGCCAAGCCCATCAACGACCTTTTGGAAAAGAATTACATCCCCGTTGTTTCTACCGTGGCCAGCGACCGCGAGGGCAACGTCTACAACATCAACGGCGATACCGCCGCCGCTTACATTGCCGGTGCTCTGAACGCCGCCCGTCTCATCATGATGACCGACGTGGCGGGCATCCTCCGTGATAAGGACGATCCCTCCACCCTCATCCCCCACGTTACCGTGGCCGAGGCCAAGGCTCTCTACGAGGAGGGCGTGATCTCGGGCGGTATGATCCCCAAGGTGGACTGCTGCATCGAGGCCATCAAGGCGGGCGTTAAGGACGTGACCATCATGGACGGCCGTGTGCCCCATGCCATTCTCATGGAGCTGCTCACCGACGAGGGCGCAGGTACCATGGTGATGGGTGAGTGAGAACGAGGGGCGCTGCCCCTGCTCCCCGCTTGAAACCTTTTTGCAAAAGGTTTCAAGACTTCCAAAAAACTTATAAACACATTGATGGGGCGGGGAAGTCCGAAGCACTTGCCTCCCCATTTGCATTACACAGAGGTATTTACAATGAGTCATATCAAAAACACCGACAAGCAATACGTGGCCAATACCTACGGCCGCTTTGATCTCGTGCTGACCCACGGACAGGGCTCTACCGTTTACGACGAGGAGGGAAACAAGTATATTGACCTCGCCACGGGTATCGCCGTCAACACCTTCGGCTTTGCCGACGAGGGGTGGGTGGCCGCCGTGACGGAGCAGTTGGGTAAGCTCCAACACACCTCCAACCTCTACTACCACGAGCCTGGGGCCCGTCTGGCCGAGAAGCTTTGCACCCGCACGGAGGCGAAGTCGGTGTTCTTTTCCAACTCGGGCGCCGAGGCCAACGAGTGCGCCATCAAGACCGCACGCCTCTGGGCGGCACGGGAAAAGGGAAGTGACTACTATCATATCATTACCCTGAGGAACAGCTTCCACGGCCGTACGATCACCACTCTGGCCGCCACGGGACAGGACACCTTCCACACGGATTTCACCCCTCTCACCGAGGGATTCCTCTACGCCGAGGCCAACAACGCCCCGTCGGTGGAGGAGCTGCTGAAGACTCACAAGTGCGCCGCCGTTATGGCCGAGCCCGTCCAGGGCGAGGGCGGCGTGATGCCCCTGACGCAGGAGTTCATGGAGAACCTCCGTGCCCTGTGTGACAAATACAACACCCTGCTCATCCTGGATGAGGTGCAGACGGGTAACGGCCGAAGCGGTCACCTCTACGCCTTCCAGAGCTACGGCGTGACCCCCGACGTGATGACTACCGCCAAGGGCTTGGGGGGAGGACTTCCCATCGGCGCTACCCTGTTCTTTGAGAAGTCCAACGGGACTCTGAAGGCGGGTCAGCACGGCTCTACCTTCGGGGCAAACCCCATCTCCTGCGCCGCCGCCTGCCACGTCCTCGACCGCATCGACGACACCCTTTTGGAGGAAGTCAAGGCTAAGTCGGAGTATATCTTCTCGACCCTATCGGGAAAGCCCGGTATCAAGTCGGTCAGCGGACTGGGTCTCATGATCGGTATTGAGACCGAGGGGGACAGCGGTGTGATCCTCAAGGCCTGTATGGCGCGGGGTATCCTACCCATCAAGGCCAAGACCAAGCTTCGTCTTCTGCCCGCCCTGAACATCCCGTGGGATGACCTCAAGGCTGCCGTAGAGATCATTGCCGAGGAGGCCGAAAAGGCGCTTTGATATGAAAAAACCGCCGATGAGGGCGGTTTTTTTCTGTTGAGGAAAGCAAATTGCTGTTTATCGGGGAGTTGGGATTCTGTACTTTTCTTTCCGTGGCGAAAGAAAAGTACCAAAAGAATCGCCACTTAAGGAAAGTACCCGGGTACTTTCCTTAAGAATCCTATCCCCTGTCCGGCGCGCCCTTTTGCCGGGGGGC
>JAFXJW010000140.1 GCA_017532045.1 Clostridia bacterium
AAGGGCGCGCCGGACAGGGGATAGGATTCTTAAGGAAAGTACCCGGGTACTTTCCTTAAGTGGCGATTCTTTTGGTACTTTTCTTTCGCCACGGAAAGAAAAGTACAGAATCCCAACTCCCCGACAAACCCAAATTTGAATCACCCCTTATATAAGGAGATATTGCATGATCGACCTACTTGAGCTTCACAAATACTTTATTCTCAAGCACCTGAAGCCCGGGGACGTGGCGGTGGATTTCACCATGGGCAACGGCCACGACACGGAATTTTTGTCCAAAACCGTAGGCCCCGAGGGCTTTGTGTACGCCTTTGATATCCAGGAGCAGGCCCTTTCCTCTACCCAGGAGCATCTGGTGAGGGTGGGTTGTCCCGACAACTACCAGCTCATACTGGATTCCCATTCCAACGTGAAGAAGTACGTGGACGTGCCCTTCAAGGCGGGCATGTTTAATCTGGGATGGTTGCCCGGCGGAGATAAGTCTATTACCACCCTTCGGGAGACCACCCTTCCCGCCATTCGTGATGCCATCAGCCTTATGGACAGAGACGCCATCCTCAACATCGCCGTTTATCCCGGCCACAAGGAGGGGGATGCCGAGGGACAGATGATCCTGGATTATCTGGCGGGGATCTCCCGTCACCGCGTCTGCGCCACTCAGGTCAAGATCATCAACTCCCCCTCCTCCCCCTATTTCATCGTGGTGGAGACGAAGCCCTGATACCCGGAGATACTTTTTGAGCCGTATTCGAAAAATTACGCAGTAAGGATTGTTATGCTGAATAAGAAATGTATAAGAGCCGCGGTGGTATTGCTCGGCGCAAGCATGCTTCTGACCGCTTGCAAGGAGCAGACACCGCCCGCTTACGATTATGAGATAAATATGGAATCCTACGAAAACGCTATTACTGTCAAGGATAAAAGCTACCTGATCCTCGTAAATAAGGAGAACCCCTGCGGAGAGGATTACGCGCCCAAGAGCCTGTCTGCCATCCCTGCAAGGCTGACTCTGTACGAAAAGGACGTCAGTCTGGAGTCAAACGCCGCCTTGGCCGCAGAGGCCTTGGTGCTGGAGCTTCACGCCCGTGGGTATGAGGATATCGTCATTACCAGCGGTTACCGTGATTACGCCTACCAGCAGGTGCTGTTCAATACCTATCTTGGAAACGAAAAAGCCGCCCACCCCAACTGGACGGAGGTGCAATGTCGCGCTGAGGTGCTGACCTACTCCGCCTTCCCGGGTGAGAGCGAGCATCAGACGGGGCTCTGCATGGATCTGATCAGTACGAAGAACGTTACGCTGGACATTTCCTTCGCAAGTAACCCCGCCTACGCATGGCTGGTGGAGAACGCCCATAGCTTTGGTTTTATCCTTCGCTACCCCGATGGACAGGAGGGGATCACGGGTTACTCTTACGAGCCCTGGCACTACCGCTTTGTGGGGGTAGAGGCCGCCACCGCCATTCATGAGCAGGGAATCACCTTGGAGGAATACTTGGAGTGATCTTAGTCTTTGAGGGAGCTACCGTGGGCATTCTCCCATTCCCGCACGGCTTCTCTTTGCATCTCCCACGCCACGGTGGCGGGGAAGGTGGAGAAGAGACGGGAGGAGGGAATATTTCCTGCCAGAGCGATGTCCGTCAGAAGGTTTAGGGCGATCTCGTCCAGATCCCTGACCGAGCGGGCTGTATCGGGCTCCAAGGGATCTATCTCGGAGGGAAACGGTTTTTTGAGCATACATATCTCCTTTGGCGGCATAGCCGCTCGGGTATAGTATGTCCTGCTTTCCCATGATCTTGTGCGGAAAATTTTTCCGTCATGGCCATGCTTGGATTTGAGGAAGCTTCCTTCCGGACACCATAGAGAGCTCCGCAGAAAATGCGAGAGATTTCTCCAATCCTCTTGCATATATGCGAAAATTGGTGTATAATATTTTACTACTTACGTCACGGAGACCGATATGCTTGATCTGAAACAGGAACTGAACCCCCGTTTGACGGCGGTACTACGATGCCCCGTGTGCGGCGCCCCCATGGGCGTGAGTCCCGAGGGCCGCAGTCTTTCCTGCACCGCTTGGGTCACGGCCCGTAACCCCAAGGGCAAGACGCACCTCTTTGACGGAGGTGCGGGCGGCTACGTCAGTCTGGCTCCCCATCACAGCGGTGGCGGAGACTCCAAGGAGGCTGTCCGCGCCCGTTCCTCCTTCCTGCGGAGCGGGTGCTATGCCCCCGCTGCCGAGGCCATTGACGCCTTGGTGAAGGAATATACCCCCGAGGGAGGGCTTGTGCTGGATGCCGGTTGTGGGGAAGGGTACTATTCGGGACGCATTGCCGCCGAGGGATTCCCCGTTTTGGGCGTGGATCTCTCTAAGTTCGCCGTGGATGCCGCCGCTAAGGCCGCCCGCCGTGAGCGTACGGAGGGAGGATATGACTCCCGAACCCTCTATGCCGTGGGGAGTGTTTTCGAGCTTCCCGTGGAGGATCAGAGCTTTGATACGCTTACCAACATTTTCGCCCCCTGCGCCCCTGTTGAGTATGCCCGTGTACTGAAGCAGGGCGGTCATCTGGTGGTGGCGGGCGCAGGTGAGCGTCACCTGCTCGGGCTGAAGCGGCTCATTTACGACGATCCCTACCTCAACGATCCCCGCCGCGATCTCCCTGCCGAGGGGGACGGTCTGACCCTTGTGGAGACCCGCAACGTCAGCCTTGCGGTGACGGTCACAGACCCGGCCCATAGAGAGGCGCTGTTTTCCATGACCCCCTACTACTGGCGCACCTCCCGAGAGGGACACGGACGTCTCCTTGCCGCCAAGGCGCTTGAGACCGAGGTGTCTTTTGATCTTCATGTTTATAAAAAGAATTGATACATAACAAGATATTGAAAGGAAAAGAACATGATCGATACAGCATTGAACAAGAAAATTTCCCTGTGCATTCCCATGTACAACGAGAGCAGCATCATCGCCGACACGGCGAAGACCTTGCACGAATATATGTCCGCTACCTTCGAGAGCTATGAGATCATCTTCTCCAACGACGGCTCCAAGGACGGATGCGACAAGATCGTGGAGGATATGAACCTGCCTCACGTTCGTGTGGTGGGATATCCCAACAATCAAGGCAAGGGTTGTGCCGTCCGTACCGCTCTGCTGGCCGCCGAGGGGGACATCGTCATGTTCACCGATGCCGATCTGGCCTATGGCTGCGACGTGATCAAGCAGGTCTGGGACGAGTTCGCCGCCAATCCCGCAGCCGATATGGTCATCGGCTCCCGTAACCTCCACAAGGACGGCTATGAGGGCTATACCTTCATCCGCAAGCTGGCCTCCAAGACCTACATCAGGGTGCTGTGCCTGGTAGGTGGCTTTAAGCTCTCGGACTCCCAGTGCGGCTGTAAGGCCTTCACCCGTGAGACCGTGCAGGAGATATTCCCCCGCTGTGAGGTCAACGGGTTTGCTTTTGACTTTGAGGCCATCCTGTGGGCAACTAAGCTGAAGAAGACCATCGTGGAGATCCCCGTGAAGATCATCAACCACCGTGAGTCCAAGGTCAACGTGCTGAGGGATACCTTCAAGATGCTGAAGGATCTGTCCAAGATGAAGCGACGCATCAGGAAGACCAAGATCGAGAATAAGTAAACGACATAAGGGTAAGGAGAACCACCATGCATATTACCATTACAGGCCGTCTGGGTAGCGGTAAGTCAACCGTGGCCAAGATCATCGTGGCCGAGCACGGGTACACCTACTATTCCACCGGCAACATCATGCGTGAGCTGGCCGCCGAGGCCGGTCTCGGCATTCTGGAGTATAACCAGCGCTGCGTCAGCGATCCTACCGAGGATCGAAAGATCGATGACCGTACCCGTGAGGTGGCTATCCGCCTCAAGGACGAGAAGCTGGTCTTTGATTCCCGCATGGCCTGGTTTTTCGCCCCCGATACCTTCAAGGTCTACGTTACCGTAGACCCCGCCGTGGCCGCCCGTCGCGTGGGCATCGACCCCCGCCCCGGAGAGCCCGCTTCCGAGGTAGAGATCTACAAGGAGCTGGAGGAGAGAAGCAAGGTGGAGCAGGCTCGCTTCATCAAATTCTACGGTGAGGGTGCGGACTATTACAATTGGAACAACTTCAACCTTATCGTGGATTCCACTAACCGTACCGCCGCCGAGGTGTCTGCGGTTATTTGGGAGGCCTTTGAGGCCTACAAGGCAGATCCCGTGGCCAACGCCCACGTAGAGGTACTGTAAGAATATAATCCGAAAAGGGAGGATGTCGGCAGAGGCACCTTCCTTTTCGCTTGTAACGGGTGGGGGCAGGTCACTTGGAGGGCAGGGAAGGGCAAAAATCTTTTGCGAAAATTTCAGAAAAACTTTTGAAAAACCTCTTGACATTTCATTTGAAATCGTGTATAATATCACCGTTGCTTTCAAGCGACATGCGAGAGTGGCGGAACTGGCAGACGCGCACGTTTGAGGGGCGTGTGGTTCACACCGTACGGGTTCAAGTCCCGTTTCTCGCACCAACCGTTGCATCGGCTTTGCCGATGCAACCAAATAAGCGGGCATGGCGGAATTGGCAGACGCGCTAGATTCAGGTTCTAGTCGGGGCAACTCGGTGGAGGTTCAAGTCCTCTTGCCCGCACCAAAAAAGAGAAGGAAGCACTCTGTGCTTCCTTCTCTTTTTTGGTGCGGGCAAGGGGTCATGCAGAATCTCTGCAAGATGCACGTGATGCTCTCAATTTTGCTTGGTTGGTGCATCTTGCCCCCGAGCGCAGCGAGGATGTTCAACGTCCTCTTGCCCGCACCAAACAGTAGAAATCCGAACCCAAAGCCGATAGGCGAAGGGTTCGGATTTCTTTTTGTGTTCGGTGATATGTGATGTCAATCTGCTGTTATTGGCATCACGCCCGAGCTCCGCCCAAGTAAATATCCTTGATAGTTGATGCCAAACGAAAACATTTTATAAGAAAGGATATTTACAATGAAAAACGAAATTACTTATACCGAACATAACGGACTTTACTACCCCGATCTTGCACTTCCCGAGCAGACAAACTACACTCTCGGTAAGTATGCCAACCTGCGCCTTGACTTTATGAAGAAGCACCGTCGCGGTACTTACACCACTCTTCTCACCGAAGGACGATTGAATGAATATCTCCACGAGATCGACTTACAGGCTCACGAAATGCTCGACACCATAATTCCTCGCCTTGCCCAAGAACGTGGCATAGACGAAGTTCTGAAGGCTCACAACGCACTCCAATGGTCTGCCGAGATGAATAACATCAAAGCAAGCGCCGAGGAAATCGTGGTGAATGAGATAATTTATCTCTAAAGCAAAACACCGCCGAGAGCGACCAAACGGTTACTTTCGGCGGTATATTGATTTAATTCTTTACAACACAAACGGCAGGTTTTTCATTATCTTCAACTGTTTTTATCCAATCCATCTCAAACAGCTTACTAACTAATTTATCTATTGAATAGAAGCGGTAAACAAATGCACCCACATACTCAGCAGTTTTGCGGATATGTGAAGGAGCAAGATCCGCAGTTATATTTGCAGCAATCTCAGCAGTTTTTCTATTCAAATCAGAAACAATAGAGATACACTCATTAAGAATGTGCTGAAGTTCATCGTATTCTTTATTGGACCATACAGTAAAATTCGCCTTGCCATCTTTGGCATAATGAAGATCGTTCAGGGCTTTTTGCCAATCCTTCGGCAAATACTCAAAGCAATCAACCGCTGTGCAAACAATGGGATCGGTCATTTGTCCTTCAAAGTGCTGTGCATTTAGTGTTTGTCTGAAATTCATAGCGATAACACTTCCACGCTTATCACTCGCAGGGCAACCGTTATAAATACCTTGAATACCTCTTGGCAGTTTATCACCAACAACATTTTCGGTACTTCTGCCCCAAATAATACCGTGTCCGCCGCCACCGTTCACAAGAGAATACGGACCATCTTTTGGCAATTCGCCATAATTCTTTTCAAGATCGCTTTCGGTATCGATCAATGAATAATGTAAGCACAAAAGAATCTTTTGCCAATGTGCGAGATTTGTATTTGCAAATCTGCTTCCAAAGCGCGCGTCAAACTCATCCGCTACAGCAACAAACTTTTGTGTGCTTTCCTCGGTAAGCTCTTTCAGCTTTCCATCAATCGTTTTCGTGCAATCAAGTGTGAAAATCGGAATGTTAGTCAAATACTTTCCATTGTTGCAAACGAGATACTGACGATCAACGAGTAATTTGATTTCGTCCTCGAGGTAAGGCAGCGAAACCCCGAGCTCTATACTGATTTCTTGGATCGTTACCGGACTGTAATATGCCGCGAGTAAAATATTTCCTTTAATTTTTCTTCTTTGAAAATCACGATATTCTCGATCATCTCCTGCTTTTGTTCCCCAAAAATCAATCTCAAAAATATTGGGGCGATAGCTCTTTTCTCCG
>JAFXJW010000141.1 GCA_017532045.1 Clostridia bacterium
CCTTAGCTCATGTCGTTACTACCGACTGAGCAAGGATTCATTGCATTCCTCCTTAGCTCAGTCGGTAGAGCACCTGACTGTTAATCAGGGAGTCGTTGGTTCAAGTCCAACAGGGGGAGCCAGCACCTTTAGCTCATGTTGTTACACCAACTGAGTTAAAGGTATAATTGCACCTTTAGCTCATGTTGTTATACCAACTGAGCTAAAGGCATACATGCACCTTTAGCTCAGTTGGTAGAGCAACTGACTCTTAATCAGTGGGTCCCGGGTTCGAATCCCTGAAGGTGCACCACAAAAGGAAACAGACCACCAACGGTGGTCTGTTTCCTTTTGTGCCGTATGTTCACGATGAAGAACCCCGCCACGTGTCCGCAGGACATGTGGCTAGCGAGCGCCGTGGTTTTCTCAATGTAGGTCACACTTTTGCGCTCGCGGGGGTTCTGAATCCCTGAAGGTGCAGGTTTATGGAGAAATATCCTCGGAAAACAGACCACCAACGGTGGTCTGTTTTCTTTTGTGCCGTATGTTCACGATGATGAACCCCGCCAAGGGCAAGCCCTTGGCAAAACGTGCGCAGGATTGGAGAGGGAAAGGATAGACAACGGCGCACGTGGGGGTTCAGAATCCCTGAAGGTAAGTGTTTACGAGTTCTAAATCTTTATTTTTATATAAGCCAAACCCATAGAAACGGACAGTCGAGGACGCCTGTCCCTACGGGTGAATAGAACGATTCGGAGTCCCACCCCGCTTTTTCCTCCCCCACCCTTGACAATCCCCCGCAATGGTGCTATAATGAAGAAAAATCGAGGAAAATCAACCCTTATTTGAAAACTGATTGGGGAGGCAATATGACTCTGTTTGCAAACAAAACCCTGCTCATTACCGGTGGAACCGGCTCTTTTGGTCATGCTCTGCTCAGCCGCCTCCTGCCCACCGACGTAGGGGAGATCCGTGTATTCTCCCGTGATGAGACTCTGCAGGACAACATGCGCCACGAGTTTCGAATCAGGATGCCTGACGTAGCCCATAAGATCAAATTCTATATTGGGGACGTCCGAGACCCCGCCTCTGTAAAGGATGCTATGTACGGTGTGGATTTCGTATTCCACGCCGCCGCTCTGAAGCAGGTACCCTCCTGCGAATTCTTCCCCATGGAAGCCGTCAAGACCAACGTGCTGGGCACCGAAAACGTGCTGAACGCCGCCATTGAGGCGGGAGTGAAGAGTGTGGTCTGCCTGTCCACAGATAAGGCCGCATACCCCGTCAGCGCCATGGGCATTTCCAAGGCTATGATGGAAAAGGTGGCCGTGGCCAAGTCCCGAATCGTCTCCTCGGATAAGACCAAGATCGTGTGTACCCGTTACGGAAACGTCATGTGCTCCCGCGGCTCTGTCATCCCTCTGTGGATCGATCAGCTCCGAGGTGGGAATCCCATTACCATCACCGACGGCACCATGACCCGCTTCATCATGTCGTTGGATGAGGCCGTGGATCTGGCTCTGTTCGCCTTTGAACATGGCGAGAGCGGCGACATTCTGGTGCAAAAGGCCCCTGCCTGTACCATTCGCACCCAGGCCGATGCCGTTTGCGAGCTATTCGGCGGCGACAAGGACAACATTCAGATCATTGGCGTGCGTCCCGGGGAAAAGGTGTACGAGACTTTGCTCACCAACGAGGAGTGCGCCGACGCCGTGGATATGGGAGATTTTTACCGTGTCCCCCGTGATAGGCGGTGCTTCAGTGGTCAGTACACCTCCGATTGCCCCCCCATCACCGAATTCAATTCCAACAATACAAGGCTCTTGACCGTGGCGGAGACCAAGGAAAAGATCGCCTCGCTGGCGTATATCCGAGAGATTCTGGTCGAGTGGGAGAAACGATAACCTTGCTCCGTTGTTCCTGATACCATCCCATACCGCTTCCCGAAACGAGACGGAGGTATGTTCTTTCCATCATCCGTCATAATGTTGGATGAGGAAGAATATGCTATACCGTAAGAAAGCTTCGGGAAAGGAGGAATCTATCATGGAAAACAGAATTCTGTTCGGTATCATGACGCTCATCTTCAACAGCTACGGTGTCCCCTGCTTCATGGCGGGGAAGGTCAAGGCGGGGATCTTGCGTATCGTGCTGGGTATCGTCTCCCTTGGCGTGATCGGTCTCATCAACGAGATCATGGGTATTATCATGGGTATCAAGATCCTGTGCATGACCGACGAGGAGTTCGCAGAGAAGAAAGAGACCCTGTTTATGGGTGTTCCCTCGGGACGGTAAATCTTTCTTTGGTGTTGCCTGCGTGAGTCGATTTTTACCCTTTCCAAAGCCGCATGCGGAGTTATTCCGTGTGCGGCTTTTGCTTGTTCTCTGCGGTTTTTCCCCATGGAAAAAGTATGGTTTGTCTTGACAAATGCCTCGGGATGTGTCATAATGATGGTAGTCGAGCATGAATCAGAGGGAGGAGGATCTGTATGTATCAGCATTTTTTCAAGCGAGTATTGGATATCCTGCTGGCGATCCTCATCCTTCTTGTTCCTCTGCCCCTATACCTGGTGATCGCCATCGCCATTAAGGTGGACTCCAAGGGCCCCGTCCTGTTCAAGCAGGAGCGTCTGGGGCTTGGCGGCCGCGTGTTCTGTATGTACAAATTCCGCAGCATGTGCGTGGATGCCGAGCGCATGGGGCAGGGGGTGTACTCGGACAAGAGAGATATCCGTGTCACCCGAGTGGGACGCATCCTCAGGTCGACCAGCATAGACGAGCTACCCCAGGCCATCAACGTCCTGAAGGGGGATATGTCCTTCATCGGGCCTCGTCCACCCCTCACCTACCACCCCTGGCCCCTTGAGGACTATACCGACGAGCAGAGAAGAATGTTCGACGTTCGTCCGGGTATTACGGGCTGGGCGCAGATCCACGGTCGCAAGGCCATTGGGTGGGATGAGCGCATCGGGCTCAGTGTGTACTACGTGGATCATATGTCCATTTGGATGGATGTCAAGATATTCTTTCTGACCATCCCCAAGGTGCTGTCCAATGCCGACAACGAAAACCGTCCCGACTCTGCTGATAGATCCGAGGAGTGATCCTTCTCGCTATGATAAAATCCTCTTGCCTACCGGCGAGGGGATTTTTTCTTTCCTCGTTTATTCCTTTGCCCCTCTGCCCATACTCCCTCAAAAAGGAGTTTTCAACCATATGTGTACCTCTATCTCCCTCCCCACTCGTGATGGCCGTCACCTGTTCGGCCGCACGCTGGATTTGGACGCTCACTTTGGCGAAGCCGTCACCCTCACGCCCCGTCGTTATCCCTTCTCTTTTCGGGACTGCTACCCCCTGACGAGACATTACGCCCTTCTGGGCATGGCCGCTATCGTGGACGGTTACCCCCTGTACGCCGAGGCCATGAATGAGAAGGGACTTTGCATGGCGGGGCTTCGATTTGCTAAAAGCGCGGTCTATGCTCCCTGTCCCCGGGAGGGGCGGCTCAACCTTGCCCCCTGGGAGCTGATCCCCTATCTTTTATCCACCTGCGCCACCGTGGCTGAGGCTCGTAGCGCTTTGGAGGATATTTGCGTATGGGATAAGCCTTTTTCGGATACGGTGGGAACGGCTCCCCTCCATTGGCATATGGTGGATGCGGATGCCACCCACGGTGGAATGATTTTGGAGATCACATCCTTGGGCATGAGCATATACCCCGACGATGCGGGGGTGCTTTCCAACGAGCCTCCTTACCCCGACCAGCTCAACAGGCTCACCGCCCTGCCATATCTCAGGGGGGATGCCGTCGGTCTGCCGGGGGATTATTCCTCCCCCTCCCGTTTTCTTCGCTCCGCTACCCTGCGGCGGTGGTGGACGGAGCAGGGGAGAGATTGCACGGGGGAAGCGGAGGGAGGAGGGGATTTTGCACTCTCTCAATTCTTCACCGTGCTGGGGGCGGTGTCCCCCACGGCGGGAGCGGTCATGACCCCCGAGGGGGGATGCCACCGCACCCTTTATACCTGCTGCATGGACACGGGAGAGGGGACGTACCACTACCGCACCGAGGGGGAGACGTCTGTGTCGTCAGTGGGTTTTAGGGGATTTGATCTGAACGGGGAAAGCCTTTGGGCGGTGGGGAGTCAGGCTTGACAACCACCCCCGTCTGTGCTATAATTAGGTGAAAAAAACCGTTTCCCGTAGGGAAACGTACCGCTTCTCTTCTCTTTTCACTCTTCACTCTTCACTCTTCACTTGAAACGGAGTTTCATCATGTCCCTCTCTCCCGCCGCAGTCCCCCTTCTTCTGGACTGGTACCGTCAAAACCGCCGTGACCTGCCGTGGCGGCATACCCGTGACCCTTACCCTGTTTTGGTGTCCGAGATCATGCTTCAGCAGACCCGCGCGGAGACGGTGAAGCCCTATTTCCACCGTTTCATGGCCACCCTGCCCACGGTGGAGGCTCTTGCCAATGCCGATGAGTCTACCCTTCTTAAGCTCTGGGAGGGGCTGGGCTACTATAGCCGTGCCCGGAATCTGCAAAAGGCCGCCCGTACCGTTATGGAGCGCCATGGCGGTGTGATCCCCGCCGATTTTGATGCGCTCTTGAAGCTCCCAGGGGTGGGACGCTATACCGCAGGGGCGGTGGCCTCCATCGCCTATGATATTCCCGTCCCCGCCGTGGACGGTAACGTGCTGCGGGTGTTGGCTCGCCTGACGGGGGATGACACTGACATCCTGTCCCCTGCCGCCAAGAAAACGGCGGAGACCATCCTCGCCCCACTCGTGCCGATCCCCGGCGCAGGGGATTTTACGCAAGGTCTTATTGAGCTGGGGGCGTTGGTTTGCGTGCCCGGTGACCCGAGATGCGGCGATTGCCCCCTCCACCTGCTTTGCGAGGCCAAGAGGGCGGGGCGGGAGCGGGAGCTGCCCGTCCGTATTGTCAAGACTAAGCGGCGTGTAGAGGATCGTACCGTGCTGGTCATCCGCTGTGTGGCAGGTGACGGCGGGGTCAAGATCGCCCTGCGCAAGCGCTCCGCCGAGGGGCTTTTGGGAGGGCTGTACGAGTTCCCTTGTATGATTGGTCACGCCGCTCCTGAGGAGGTAGGGAAGTACCTTGCCGATCTGGGCTTGACCTGTACCGCCATTACCCCCCTCCCCACCGCCAAGCATCTGTTTTCCCATATTGAGTGGCGCATGATCGGCTACGCCGTGGAGGTGGAGAGCATTCCCGCCTCGGTGGAGGATTGGTTTTTTGCCGACCTGACCGAGCTGGACGATACCTACGCCATCCCCTCGGCCTACGGGGCGTATCGGGGATATTGCTTTGGATAGGGAAAAGACACCCGTCGTGCCGACGGGTGTTTTTCTTTTTGAAAAAACGCCCCAAAATCATTGCCTTTTGCCTAATTTCCCTTGCATTTTTCCCGTATTTATGCTATACTTATGCTAACGATTCTTCTGCTAAAAGGAGAGGCCTTTATGAGAACCGAAACCCTTGTTTTTGACCCCCGTTATCCCGACTGTACCCTCACCACCTATATCCATGACCCCCATGAGGAGCTGAATATTTCCACCCGTCGCGCCATCATCGTCTGCCCCGGTGGCGGCTACCAGTTCCTCTCGGAGAGAGAGGGCGAGCCCGTGGCGCTGCGATACTTTGCCGCAGGACTGAACGTCTTTGTCCTTCGCTATTCCATTCGTGAGAAGGCGGCAGGCGACGCCCCTCTCATTGAGTCTGCCTTGGCGGTCAAGTTTATCCGTGACCACGCCGAGGAATACTTCGTAGACCCTGCCTACGTATTCATCACGGGCTTTTCCGCAGGCGGTCATTGCGCCGCCATGTGCGCAACCATGTGGAATGATCCCTCCGTCCGAGAGGCGCTGGGCATTGACCAAGGGGATGCACCCGAGGGCATCAACCGTCCCACCGCTACGGTGCTGTGCTACCCCGTGATTACGGGCGGCCCCTTTGCCCACCGAGGCTCCATCGACAGCCTCTGCGGCGGCCCCAGCGAGGGCACGGAGGGGGCTGACCGCTACTCTCTGGAGCTTCACGTGGACGGAACTACCCCTCCCGCCTTTATCTGGCACACCTACAATGATCCCGTAGTGCCCATTCAGAATACCCTTCTCTACACCTCGGCTATGGCCACCGCAGGCGTTCCCTTCGAGTACCACGTCTACCCTGACGGCGTTCACGGTCTGTCCCTCTGTAACAAGGAGACCTCGGTGGGATACGATATTTTGGTGAATCCCGTCTGCGCCCGTTGGATCGAGGACGCCATTCGCTACGTGACCGAGTTTACGGTGTAATTTCGGTGCTGACGGGTGTCTTCAAAACCCCCGAGGAAACGCCCCGAAACTCCTTTTGAAAACAAAAAACTTCCCGATAATACTTGCATAATTTCGGAAAATGTAATATAATAAGAAGGTATAGTAAAAAGACTTACCATAGGAGGTGAGGGAGTGAAAAAGCATGCTCTTCTGGACGTCATACGAGGCGGTGACTGTACCGTTTTAGGCTATGGCGTGTCCAACCGACCCTTGGTGGAATGGTTGATCTCCCACGGCGCAGGCTCGGTCACGGTGCGGGACGGAAAGTCCCTCTCGGACATGGAGGCAAGCGGGGATAAGGCCAAGCTGGAGACCCTCGGCGTGACGCTGATCTGCGGCGAGGACTACCTGAAGGGAATTGCGGGAGACATCATCTTCCGCACCCCCGGTATCCGTCCCGATCTGCCCGATATTCGTACCGCCGTGGAGGCGGGAGCGGTTCTGTCCTCTGAGATGGAGTTGTTCCTGGCGCTCACCGAAGCTCGTGTGATGGCTATTTCCGGCTCTGATGGTAAGACCACCACCACCACCCTGACCTCCCTCATTCTCACCGAGTCCTGCAAGCGCAGGGGCGCGGGTAAGGTCTATCTGGGGGGCAACATCGGAACACCTCTTCTGTCCCTCGTGGAGGAGATGACACCCGACGATTTCGCCGTGGTGGAGCTGTCCAGCTTCCAGCTCATGTCCATGGGAACGGGCGCTCCCGTGACTCGAGGCGCCATTACCAACGTCACCCCCAACCACCTCAACTGGCATACCGATATGGCCGAGTATATTGCGGCCAAGACGAATCTTTTGTACGGCGAGACCTCCCCCGAGATCGCCGTTCTCAACGGGCGGGACGAGAACACCCGCCGTATCGGGCAGGCGCTTTCCTACCCCACCGTTTGGTTTACGGGAGCGTGTGATCTCCCCAAGGGGTATCTGCCCGACACCCTGCATATGTCCCGTGGTGACTCTGCCGTGTACGAGCGGGAGGGTCAGATCATGATCGTCACCCCTGCCGAGGAGGGGACGGTGGAGCTTCCCGTGCTGGATGTTTCCCGTATCCGTATTCCCGGACGGCACAATATTGAAAACTTCATGACCGCCATCGGTCTGTGTTGTACCTCTGTGGGCGGCTGTCAGCCCTACGCCATCCCCGCCGACGTGGCGGCGGTGGCGGACACCTTTACGGGTGTACCCCACCGACTGGAGCTGGTGCGGGAGATCCCCCGAGAGGGCGGAGCCGTCCGCTTCTACAACAGCTCCATTGATTCCTCCCCCACCCGCAGTCTGGCGGCTCTATCCGCCATGGCGGAGATGAACCGCCGAGAGGGACGGAAAGCTCCCATCGTGATCTGCGGAGGACAGGATAAGCACGTCCCCTTTGATCCTCTGGCTAAGGGACTGTGCGCCATGGCGTCTGCGGTGATCCTGACGGGGGAAGCGAGAGGGCAGATTCTGGATGCCCTGAACGCCTGCCCCGATTATGATCCCGAGGCTCTCCCCGTGACTGTTATCCCCGACTACCGTGAGGCTATGGAGACCACCTGCCGCAGCGCCGCAGGCGGTGACACCGTGCTGCTCTCCCCCGCCTGCACCAGCTTCGATGCTTTTAAGAACTTCGCCGAGCGGGGTGAGGTGTTCAGAGAGATCGTGAAAGATTTGGAATAAAGATAACCCTATAAGAAAGGAAACCATACAATGACTCTGAAAGAACTCATTATCTCCCTCTCGGGCGTTATGTCCATCAGCGGCAGCGAGCGAAAGAGCGGAGAGGAGCTGAAGGCTCTGATCGGCGGCGTATTTGACGAATACCGATCCGATGCCCTGGGCAACCACCTGTTCATTAAGAGATGCGGACGTCCGAACGCCCCCAAGATTTTGATTGACACCCATTTCGACGAGATCGGAATGATGGTCTCGGGCATCAAGGAGGGGGGCTTCGTGTCCGTCGCTGGCATTGGTGGCGTGGATACCCGTATTCTTCCCGCCTCCGAGGTGACTATTTACGGCAAGGAGACTGTGTACGGCGTGTTCGCCGCCAAGGCGCCTCATCTTTCCTCTCCCGCCGAGCGGGATCGCACCATCCCCTTGGAGGACATGCTCATTGATACCGGCTACTCTAAGGAGGAGCTGGAGGAGCTTTGCCCTCTGGGTACTCCCGTGGGCTTCAAGCCCGTCTACGCCGAGTTGTTGAATGATCGACTGGCCGGCAAGGCCTTTGACGACAAGGCCTGTGGCGCTTGCGCCGTCTTCGGTATTGACGCCGTTCAGAAGCGAGACATGGTAGGAGACGTGTACTTCCTCTTTTCGGCTCAGGAGGAGACAGGCCTGAAGGGCGCCCGTGTAGCATCCTTCGGCATGCGCCCCGACTACGCCTTGGTGCTGGATGTGACCCACGCAGCCGTTCCCGAGGCCAAGGATCGCAATCTGCCTGAGCTTGGCTCCGGCGTTGCCGTTGCGGTATCTCCCATCATCAACCGCAGAATGTCCCGTATGGTGATCGATATGTGCCGCTCGGCGAATATCCCCTTCACGGTGGAGCCCTGCCCCGGCGGTACGGGCACTAACGCCAACGTCACGGGTATTTCCGCCGAGGGAATCCCCACCGCCCTGTGCAGCCTGCCCCTGAAGTCCATGCACACCTCCGCCGAGGTGCTGTCTGTGGAGGACGCCCGTGCCCTGTCCCGTGTGGTGTCCCAGTTCATCAAGTCTAAAGAGATCTCGGAGGTGTTTGGAAAATGAAATACGCCGGAATCAACCTGCTCCGTGAGCTTTCCCTTGCCTTTGGCCCCTCGGGCTGTGAGGATGCCGTCCGCAATATCATCACCGAGCAGATCAAGGGAGAGTGCGACAATATAACTGTGGACAAGGCGGGGAACCTCATCGCCGTTGTCCGTGGACGGGGAAGCGATTATAACAAGCAGAATCCCCGCCGCGTGATGCTCTCCGCCCATATGGATGAGGTAGGCTTTATGGTCACCGCCATTACCGAGGAGGGTTACCTGAAGTTCGCCACCGTGGGTGGCATCGACCCCCGCGTTCTGTGCGGCCGCCACGTGTTGGTGGGTGACGATACCCGCCGCTACCATGGCGTGATCGCCTCCAAGGCCATCCATCTCCAGTCCTGTGAGGAGCGAGGCAAAACCATGCCCGTGGACAAGCTGTACATTGATATCGGCGCCCGTGACGCCGACGAGGCCAAGAAATATGTGTCGGTTGGCGACTACGTGGTCTTCGATTCGGATTTCGTGGTGTACGGTAAGGACGGCAGCCGTGTGAAGAGCAAGGCATTGGACGACCGTGCAGGCTGTGCCATCCTCATTGAGGTCATGCGGGATCTCTACCGCAACCCCTGCGATATGCCCTTTGACGTGTACTTTGCCTTCACCACCTGTGAGGAGGTGGGTATCTCGGGCGCAGGCGTGGCCGCCTTTGGCATCAAGCCCGATACCGCCATGATTCTGGAGGCTACGGCGGTCAACGATCTCCCGGGTGTGGGACGCTTCTCCGTTTCCAAGCAGGGTGACGGCGGAACGCTGACCATGGCCGACGTGGGCACTCTCTACGACATGGGATTCGTCAATTACGCCATGCAGACCGCCGAGGCTAAGGGCCTGAAGTGCCAGATCAAGCGCACGATCACAGGCAGTACCGACGCAGGCCCCATTCAAAGATCCCTTACGGGTGTCCGTGTGCTTGGCCTGTCCGTTCCCACCCGCTACATCCACAGCGCTTCCTGCGTAGCCCTGTACAGCGACTACGAGCAGACCCGTGACCTGATCTCCGCCATGCTGCGGGACTGGAAGTTGGATTGAAAGATTGGGGTTTGTGGGGCTCTGCCCCACTCCCCGCAAGGCCCTTTTGAAAAAAGGGCCTTGACCCCCAAAACCTTTTAAAGCAGTGTTGTTTAAAGGTTTTTGGGATTCCTAAACCCTCGCAAACTTTGCCGCAGGCAAATTTGCCCCGAGCTAAGCGAGGAGGTTTTGCAAAAAGGGTTTAAGTGGGGTGCAGGGGTGAAACCCCTGTCCTGCAAACCCGCGTTTGAAATGAATATCAAATAACTGGAGGAAATATATATGCTGAACCTCATCAAGACTCTGACCGCTCCCCGTGCCATTTCGGGTCGGGAGAAGGCAATTTCGGATAAGATTCTGACCGTCGTTGCTCCCCTGGCCGACAAGTGCCAGAGCGACGCCATGGGCAACCTCATTGCCGTCAAGTACGGCACCGCTCCCGAGGGGGAACGTAAGAAGATCATGCTCTGCGCCCATATGGACGAGATCGGCTTTTTGGTAAACCATATTGAGGACAACGGCCTCATCCGTGTCCTTCCCATTGGCGGTATCAACTGGATCGCCGCCACCTTCACCAACGTGACCTTTGGTAGCGGGCTCAAGGGCATCCTCGTTCCCGAGGGCAACGCAGGCCACGAGTTGAATCAGGACCGTTGCTACGTGGACATCGGCGCCAAGGACAAGAAGGAAGCCGAGAAGAAGGTCAAGATCGGCGACTTCTGCGCCCTCGATGGCGGTATCACTCGCCTGCTGGGTCGCCGCATCGCAGGTCGTCCTCTGGATGACCGCATCGGCTGCGCCGTGCTGATCAAGATTGCTGAAAAACTAAAGGAGACTCCCGTTGCCGATGACGTGTACTTTGTATTCTCGGTTCAGGAGGAGGTAGGTCTTCGTGGCGCTACTACTGCCGCCTTTGGTATCAAGCCCGACGTTGGTATCGCCTATGACGTTACCGGTACCGGCGATTGTCCCGGCGCTGCGCGCATGGTCTGCTCTCTGGGCGGCGGCGCTGCCATCAAGCTCAAGGATAGCTCCCTCCTTTGCGACTACGAGCTGACTCAGGAGTTTATCGCCTTGGCCAAGGAGAAGGACGTCAAGCACCAGCTGGAGATCCTTCCCGCCGGCGGTACCGATACCGCCGCCATTCAGGTGTCGGGCGCAGGCGTGAAGGTGGCCGCCCTGTCCATCCCCACCCGCTATATCCACTCCGGCGTGGAGATGCTGGATCTGGCGGATGCCGATGCCTGTGTGGATCTGACCGTGGCTTGGCTGAGTAGATAAGGAAACGGCCTTCGGCGACCTGAACCTTTCTTGCAAGAAAGGTTCAGGACTCCAAAGAACCTTATAAAAATCATGTAAAAAACCGAGAGCCATCCGAGCATAAGGATGAATCGGAGGGCGTGGTAAGATGCCCTGAAAAGCATGATAAGCCGTAAGAACAACACCAAATATTACACAAGAAGGAGCCCTTCCCATGGATCATACCCTTACCCGGAAAATTTTTGCTGACACCGCCTACGTTCACACAGGTGGCTCTCCTGAGGAGCTGAAGGCAGCCGAATACATCCGTGACGTCTGCGCCACCTTTGGCGTGACCGCCACCATTGAGGAGTTCGACGTGCAGATGGCCACCATTCAGGAGGAGGTCCTCACCGTGGACGGCGTGGAGATCCCCTGCAAGGGCTACCTCAACGCAGGCACTCATGAGGTGGAAGCCCCCCTGCACTACATCGCAGGGAAGGACAAGTACATCATGGAGGGCTGTCGCGGCAGTATCGTTCTGTTTGACGGCTACCTGGGTCATTGGCGCTACCGTGAGCTGCTGGATTACCGGGCGGCGGGCTTTATTTCCTACGACGGCCAGATGAATTACGCCGACAGGGAAATTGACCGCCGTGAGCTGCGAGCTTCTGTCTCCGAGGGCGTGGCTAAGATCCCCGGCGTGAACATCAATGTCAAGGACGCCGTTGCTCTCATGAAGGCCAACGGCAAGACCGCCAAGATCACCCTCAAGCAGGAGGAGTACGTAGGCAAGTCCCACAACGTGGTGCTTGACCTGCCCGGCGAGTCCGACGAGGTCATCGTCTTTACCGCTCACTACGACACCACCTCCCTGTCCCAGGGCGCATACGACAATATGTCGGGCTCTGTGGGCCTTTTGGCCCTGGTGGAGCATTTCACCACCCATCCTCACAAGCGCACCCTGCGCTTCGTTTGGTGCGGCAGCGAGGAGAGAGGTCTCCTTGGCTCCAAGGCCTACTGCGCCGCCCACGAGGAGGAGCTTTCCAAGATCAAGTTGTGTGTTAACCTGGATATGATCGGCCCCACCATGGGTCACTTTGCCGCCTGCTGCACCTGCGAGGACAACGCCGTTTCCTACATCAGCTATCTGGGTCGCGAGCTGGGGATCCTCATTGATCCCTATCAGGAGGTCTACTCCAGTGATTCCACTTCCTTTGCCGACAAGGGCGTTCCCGCGATCTCCTTTGCCCACCTGGCGCCTCCCGCCACGGCGACCATCCATAACAGCTACGATACCGTCGACATCATTGACATGGATACTCTGGACAAGGATCTGCGGCTGATCACCGCCTTTGCCGAGCGTATGGATCAGTCCGTATTCTTCCTCATCAGACGGGACATCCCCGAAAACATCAAGGAGAAGCTCGAAATCTACCTGTGCCGTAAGCAGGCCAAGTAAATTGGAGCTTGTGGGGCTCTGCCCCACTCCCCGCAAGGCCCTTTTGAGAACCTCCTCGCTTTGCTCGGGGCAAATTTGCCTACGGCAAAGTTTGCGAAGGGCCTTGACCCCCAAAACCTTTTAAAGCCTTGTTGCTGAAAGGTTTAGGCGGGGTTCAGGGGCAACGCCCTTGCATTACCTAACCACCATTACCCTGCAAAAAAGGAAACTCAATTCATATGCATATTTCCAACAGAATCAAGACCATCGCCGCCGAGGCGGAGGTAGCCCTTGCCCCTTATTTTGCCGAGATCGAACGTGTGTCCTTTGAGAACACCGAGCGGGTCATGGATGCATTCCGTGCCCACCGTGTAGCCATGACCAATTTCGACGGCACCAGCGGCTACGGCTACGACGATCGTGGCCGTGACGTCCTGGATGAGATCTGGGCGGAGGTCATGGGAGCGGAGGCCGCTCTCGTCCGCCATCAGATCGTCAGCGGTACCCACGCCCTCACCATAGGTCTGTTCGGCATCCTGCGCCCCGGTGACACCATGCTGTCGGTGGCAGGGAAGCCCTACGACACTCTGGAGGAGGTCATCGGCATTACGGGTACGCCCGGAAACGGCTCTCTCAAGGACTTCGGGGTGGACTACGATCAGGTAGACCTCACTCCCGACGGCCATTTTGATTACGCCACCATTGAGAAGAAGCTGGCCGAGCTGGGCGAGCGGGCCAAGATGGTATTCGTTCAGCGTTCCAAGGGATATTTGAATCGCAAGACCCTGTCGGTGGCCGAGATCGGCGAGCTGGCGGAGTTTGTTCACCGTGTATCCCCCCACAGCTTCGTGGTGGTGGATAACTGCTACGGCGAGTTCGTGGAGACTATGGAGCCCACCGCCGTGGGAGCCGATCTCATCATCGGCTCTCTCATCAAGAACCCCGGCGGCGGCATGGCCGAGACAGGCGGTTATCTGGCAGGCACCAAGCGAGCCGTGGAGCTTTGCTCCTACCGCCTCACTTCGGTAGGTGTGGGCGGCGAGGTAGGCGCCACCTTCGGCCATAACAAGACCTTCTACAAGGGTCTGTTCTACGCCCCCCATACCACCGCCCAGGCCCTCAAGACCGCCCATCTGGCGGCGTACGTATTCAGCACGCTGGGCTACACCGTAGAGCCTGCGTGGAACGAGACCCGCCACGACATCATCCAGTCGGTGATCACGGGCTCTGCCGAGGGGCTCTGCGCCTTCTGCCGAGGCATTCAGGCGGGCTCTCCTGTGGATTCCCACGTGACCCCCGAGCCCTGGGCCATGCCCGGCTACAACGACCCCGTCATCATGGCGGCAGGCGCCTTCACCCAAGGCTCGTCCATTGAGCTGTCCGCCGACGGCCCCGTCCGTCCTCCCTATACCGCCTTTTTCCAGGGCGGCCTTACCTACGAGAGCGGTAAGCTGGCTATCATGCTGGCCGCCGACGCCGTGGTGGGTGAGTGATTCGGGTGGGGCATGATTTCCTACGATACAACACAGGAGAACAACATGAAACATCCCACCATTACCCGTCTGCTCTGTACCCTGCTGGCTCTTTGCCTGCTCTGCGGCGCCCTCGCCGCCTGCTCCAAGGAGCAGGAGGTTCCCGACGGCTACCAGTACGCCACCTGCAAGGGGGAATATTTCCTTCTGTTCGTCCCTACCCAGTGGACGGTGAATACCGAGAGCGGTGTTTCGGGCGGCTGTTATGCTCTTGCGGAGGGAACGGCTGTCTCCATGGTCGAGGTACCCTTTGATAAGCCCTCGGTGGAGGGTCAGGCCGACACCACCGCCACTCTGGAGGACTTCTTCGCCGCTCACATGGCCGAGATCGCCTCTCTGAAGGGCTATCGTGTCGAGAAGCAGTTCGATAATACCTCGCTGGGTGGCTACAAGGCCAAGGACATTACCTACTCCGCCACCGTGGGAAGCGACGTGTACCGCTACCGCCAGGTGCTGACCAAGGTCTCGGGACGGTTCTTCCTGTTCACGTATTCTTCTAAGGAGGATTCCTTTGACGGGTGGCTGGACACCGTGGATGAGATCCTTGAGAACGTGGAGTTCATCGCCTACCCCTTCGAGGGAAGCGAGGATACCAAAAAGATCCCCTCCGTGGAGACCCCCGAGGACATGAAGCTGGTGACGGGCAACGACGTAGCCTACCGATTCTTTGCACCAACCTCCTGGGTGATCGGTGAAGCCGATGCCGCCGCTTTGGTGTACGCATCCGCGACCGATCGCTCTAACGTCACCGTTTTGGGCTATGCCGCCCCCGACGGATACAGCGTGGCCGACTACTGGGAGGACGTCCAAGCCGATTACAAGGATGCTCTGAAGGATTACACCCTTACCGCCGAGCCCGCTTCCTCCACCATGGGCGGAAAGCGAGCTACTATCTATGAGTACACCTACTCCCTGAGCGGCGTGACCTATAAGTGCCGCCAGGCCATCTGCGTGTACGGGTATATGATCGTGGTCATGACCTATACCGCCCTCCCCGAAAACTATGATGCTCACCTCCCTGAGGTGGAGCAGATGCAACAGGCTCTGACCTTTAGACGGTAAATTGGGATTTATCGGGGAGTTGGGAAATGCAAAATGCAAAATGCAAAATGGATGA
>JAFXJW010000142.1 GCA_017532045.1 Clostridia bacterium
GGTAGCGGGGTTGGAGTTCACCAGCACCACCTCGTAGCCCTCCTCCTTGAGGGCGAGGCAGGCCTGAGTACCTGCATAGTCAAACTCGGCGGCCTGTCCGATGACGATAGGGCCCGAGCCGATGATCAGAATCTTCTTGAGGTCTGTTCTCTTTGCCATTTTTCGATCCTCCTGCGATCTATTTGTAATGAATTTGAAACGAATGAAGTGTGGGGTGCGACCTACGCCTGATAAACGACCTGACCGTCCACCACGGTCATAAGGCACTTGCCCCGCAGGGTATGCCCCGCAAAGGGAGTGGCCCGTCCCATGGTCTTGAAGGTCTCGGGGTCAAGGGTGTAGGCCTCGCCAATATCCCAAACAGAGAAATCCTGTCCCATGGGAATCCCGAAGCGCTTACGGGGATTTACGCACATGGTCTCCACCAGCTTGTCCATGGTCATAACCCCTGCCCGCACCATGTAGGTGTACAGCACGGGGAAAGCTGTCTCCAATCCCACGATGCCGAAGGCGGACTTTTCCAGTCCCCTTCCCTTCTCCTCGGCTGAGTGGGGGGCATGGTCGGTGGCGATCATGTCGATCGTACCGTCCAGGATACCCTCGATCAGGGCCTCTCTGTCCTCAGGGGAGCGGAGAGGGGGATTCATCTTGAAGCGCCCGTCCTCACGGAGGTCTCCGTCATCCAGCACCAGATAGTGCGGGCCCGTCTCGCAGGTCACGTCAAGACCCTCGGCCTTGGCGCGGCGGATCAGCTCCACGCTCTCCTTGGTGGAAATGTGGCATACGTGGTAGGCGCACCCGATCTCACGCACCAGCTCCAGATCTCTTGCGATCTGGGCGTACTCGCTCTCCGAGCAAATGCCTCTGTGCCCGTGAGCCTTGGCGTACTCGCCGTCGTGGATGTAGCCGCCCCTGAGCAGATCGTTGACCTCGCAATGGGCGACGATCATCTTACCCAGCTCCTTGGCTCTCACCATGGCGGCTCGCATCATGTCGTCGCTTTGCACGCCCCGCCCGTCGTCGGAAAAGGCGATGCAATGGGGAGCCATGCCCTCCAGATCGGACAGCTCCTGCCCCGCCTGCCCCACGGTGATGGAGGCGTAGGGGTAGACGTGGATGACGGCGTCCCTTTCGATAATGGCTATCTGCTCTCGCAGATGCTCTGCGCTGTCGGGGACGGGATTCAGGTTCGGCATGGTGCAGACCGCCGTATAGCCTCCCGCCGCCGCAGACAAGGAGCCGGTGGCTACCGTCTCCTTATAAGAAAAGCCCGGCTCACGAAAATGCACATGCACATCGCAAAAACCGGGCAAAACAATAACATCCCCACGGTCAAACTGAGTGAAATCCACAGCAGTACCACCGCAAGAAACAGCACCGTCAAAAACAGAAGAAGCGGTCAACCCCATGGCCGACAGATGAGCAATATTCGCTTTTTTCATTGCCTTTACGTTCTCCATTTTGACTCCTTTTTCTATAGTTCGGGTATTTTATATATTATACCATACAGAAGAAAAATCGTCAAGTGGCAAAGTGTAGAAATCTCAACGGCTTTGGGGATTTTTTTGTAAAAAATGTAGCAAGTCGCAACAGGAATTTTAAATTAGGATTTATCGGGGAGTTCCCCGCTCCCCCAAGCGGGGTGAAGGGGGCGAAGCCCCTTCAAAGAAAAAGTGGGTGGCCGGCAGTGCCGAGGGCGGCCTTGAGCGCCTCGGCGCGCACCGGAAGGTGCAAGAAACTTTACAAGTTGTGACGGGTTTTCGCTACCCCGCAAAGATTTTTCGATTGCAAACCGTCTTGTGCTACCGCACGCGTCAGGGCGCTCGGGCCGCCCCCGACACCGCCGGCCTTTTCTCTTAATGAAGGGCTTCGCCCTTCACCCTTGGAGAACGGGGATCGGGGAGAACTCCCCGATAAACCCAAATTTGAAAAGCACCGCCCGACCAAGGTCGGGCGGTGGTTTGTTTGCTTGGAATCCATATCAGAACAGACCGGAGATCCTTCCATCCTCGTCCACGTCGATCTTCAGCGCGGCGGGGGCTTTGGGCAGGCCGGGCATGGTCATGATGTCACCCGTCAGAGCCACAATAAATCCTGCGCCGGCGGAGACCTTTACGTTGCGGACGGTCACCGTAAAGCCCTCGGGTGCGCCCAGCTTGGTCATGTCATCCGAGAAGCTGTACTGGGTCTTGGCCATACAAACGGGGATCTTGTCGTAGCCCAGAGCCGTCAGGCGGGAGATCTCCTTCTTGGCGGCGGGGGTGAAGTTCACGGCGTCGCCACGGTACACACGGCGGACGATGGCCTCGATCTTCTCCTCAATGGTGCCATCCAGCTCGTAGCTGAAGGAGAAATCGTTGGGCTGCTCGCAGAGGCGAACCACCTCCTCGGCCAGAGCCATACCGCCCTTGCCGCCCTCAGCCCAAACGGTGGACAGAACCACGTTCACGCCCAGAGCCTTGCACTTCTCAATGACGAGGTTAATCTCGGCATCGGTGTCGGTGGGGAAACGGTTGACGGCCACCACGCAGGGGAGCTTGTACACGTCCTTGATGTTGGACACGTGGCGGAGCAGGTTGGGAATGCCCGCCTCCAGAGCCACGAGATTCTCGCTACCTAGCTCGGTCTTGGCCATGCCGCCGTGCATCTTCAGGGCGCGGACGGTAGCGACCATGACAACGGCATCGGGATGCAAGCCTGCCATGCGGCACTTGATGTCCAGGAACTTCTCGGCTCCCAGATCGGCGCCAAAGCCTGCCTCGGTCACGGCGTAGTCTCCCAGCTTCATAGCCATCTTAGTGGCGATGACCGAGTTGCAGCCGTGGGCAATGTTGGCGAAGGGACCGCCGTGAACAAAGGCGGGAGTTCCCTCCAGAGTCTGCACCAGGTTGGGCTTCAGGGCGTCCTTCAAGAGGGCGGCCATAGCGCCCACAGCCCCCAGATCCCCTGCGGTGACAGGCTTTTCGTCGTAGGTATAGCCCACCACGATGCGGGACAGTCTTGCCTTCAGATCGGTGATGGAGGAGGCCAAACAGAACACAGCCATGATCTCGGAGGCCACGGTGATATCGTAGCCGTCCTCACGGGGCACGCCGTTGACACGGCCGCCCAGACCGTCGGTGACGAAGCGAAGCTGGCGGTCGTTCATGTCCACGCAACGCTTCCAGGTGATGCGGCGGGGATCGATGTTCAGCTGGTTGCCCTGATAGATGTGATTATCCAGCATGGCGGCCAGCAGGTTGTTGGCGGCGCCAATGGCGTGGAAGTCACCCGTGAAATGGAGGTTGATGTCCTCCATAGGAACGACCTGGGCATAACCGCCGCCTGCCGCACCGCCCTTGACGCCGAACACGGGGCCCAGGGAAGGCTCACGGAGAGCCACGACCACGTTCTTGCCGATCTTCTTCAGACCGTCGGCCAAACCGATGGTGGTGGTGGTCTTACCCTCGCCTGCGGGGGTAGGGGTGATGGCGGTGACCAGGATCAGCTTGCCCTCCTTGCGGTCGGAATCCTTGAGCAGGGCGTAATCCACCTTGGCCTTGTAGCGGCCGTACTGCTCTATATATTTGTCGTCCACACCCGCAGCCTTGGCGATCTCGGTAATGGGCTGCATGGGGGTTGCCTGAGCAATTTCAATGTCGGATAAATAAGCCATGGCGGTTGTCTCCTTTATCTTTCCAGTTGTATTTTTGCTATATGCGCTAAAGGTTTTTGGAGATCCCCAAGAACCTTTTTCCAAAAAGGTTCTTGGGTGGGGTCAAGGGGCAAAGCCCCTTGCGGATTTCAAGGGCAGAGCCCTTGGCAGGGTCAAGGGGCAGCGCCCCTTGCGCTCTCTTAACCTTTAAAGTACTTGACGGCAGACTCAAAGAGCTTCATGTCATACTCACCAATGACGTTGCGGTAGAGGTTCTTGCCGATACGCTCGGAGTGACCCATCTTACCCAGCACACGGCCGTCGGGAGAGGTGATACCCTCAATGGCGCAAACAGAGCCGTTGGGATTGAAGGCGGTATCCATGGAGGGGTTGCCAGCGAGATCCACATACTGGGTGGCGATCTGACCGTTCTCGGCCAGCTTCCTCACCAGCTCGTCCGAGCCGAGGAAGCGACCCTCGCCGTGGGAGATCGGCACGGTGTAGACGTCCCCCACCTGCGTGCCGGCCAGCCAGGGAGACTTATTGGTACAGACACGGGTGCGTACCAGCTTGGACTGGTGGCGGCCGATGATGTTGTAGGTCAGGGTGGGGCAGGTCTCGTCGGTGTCGATGATCCTGCCGAAGGGCACAAGACCCAGCTTAATGAGAGCCTGGAAGCCGTTGCAGATACCCAGCATCAAGCCGTCGCGGTTGTCCAGAAGGTCAGCCACCTGCGCCTTGATGGCGGGATTGCGGAAGAAGGCGGTGATGAACTTGGCAGAGCCGTCGGGCTCGTCGCCACCCGAGAAACCTCCGGGGATGAACACCAAATTGGACTCTGCCAGCTTGGCGGCCACGGTCTCCACGCTCTTGGCTACGTCATCGGCGGTCAGGTTGCGGATGACCAGAATCTCGGGGTCAGCGCCGGCTCTCTCCAGAGCCTTGGCGGAATCGTACTCACAGTTGGTGCCGGGGAATACGGGGATCAGGGCCTTAGGACGGGCACACTTTACCGCGGGAGCGGCGGTGAAGCCCTCGTTGTAAGCGAAGACGGGCAGGTCGCCGGTGGCAGGAGCGGAGGTGGGGTACACGCCCTCCAAGGTTGCCTCGTTGAGTGCCATCAGCTCGGCCACGGTAGCCTCGTCGCCCTCCAGATCAATGACGGCCTCGGCGGTGGTCATACCCAGCTTCAGGGTGCCGCGGCAGGCCACGTCCTCGGTCAGCTCGGCCACGATGTAGCCGTAGAAGGGCAGATGCCAGTCGGCGGCATTCAGCTTAGCGCAGGCCTTAAATCCGATCTCGTTACCGAAGGACATCTTCATGACGGCCTCGCCAAGACCGTTCTCAACCGCCCAAGCGGCCTTGACCTTACCCTCGGCGCAGAGGGTGTGGAAGGTCTCCCATGTCTCCTTGACCGACTCGGCGGTCTCGTCCACAGGAGCGAACAGGTATACGGGGTGTCCTGCCTCCTTGAACTCGGGGGACAGAACCTCGGAGGCCTTGATGGGGGCGATGGCGAAGGAGATCAGGGTAGGAGGCACGTCCATATCCAGGAAGGAGCCCGACATGGAGTCCTTACCGCCGATGGCGGCGGCGCCCAGCTCGATCTGGGCGTCCATTGCGCCCAGCAGGGCGGCGAAGGGCTTGCCCCAACGGGTAGGCTCGTTCTTGAGCTTCTCAAAGAACTCCTGGAGGGTCAGGTAGGCCAGCTTGTAATCTGCGCCGGCGGCCACCAGCTTGGCCATGGAGTTGTAGACGGCGGCATGAGCGCCGCAGTAGGGGTCAATGCACATGGCGTCGGGATCCAGTCCCCAGGCCATCACACTGGCCTGCTCGGTGAACTGACCGGGCAGAGTGGGGAGCAGGGCGGCCATGGACTGAGCAGGGGTCTTCTGGGTCTTGCCGCCGAAGGGCATCAGTACAGAGCTTGCGCCGATGGAGCCGTCAAAGCGCTCCACGAGGCCACGGCGGGAGGCGGTCTTGAGATCAGCCGCCATTTCACGGAGTGACTTGTACAGGGGCTTTGAGAAGGCGGTCAGATCCTTCTCGGTGACCTCCACCTCGGTGTGCTTGTCAGCGCCGTTGGTGTTGAGGAACTCACGGGACAGATCAGTGATGGTCTGACCCTTCCAGGACATGACCATGCGAGCCTCTTCGGTAACCACGGCCACGCGGTAGGCCTCCAAGTTCTCGGCCTGTGCGTATTCAATGAACCTGTCCGCATCCTCGGCGGCTACCACGACAGCCATTCTCTCCTGGGACTCGGAGATGGCCAGCTCGGTGCCGTCCAGACCGTCGTACTTCTTACGGACGGCATCCAGATCAATGCGAAGACCGTCAGCCAGCTCGCCGATGGCAACCGACACACCGCCCGCGCCAAAGTCATTACAGCGCTTGATGAGGCGAGTAACCTCGGGATTTCGGAACAGTCTCTGGATCTTGCGCTCCTCGGGGGCGTTACCCTTCTGTACCTCGGAGGCCATGGTGGTCAGAGACTTCATGTTATGGGACTTGGAGGAGCCGGTGGCGCCGCCGATACCGTCACGGCCGGTACGGCCACCCAAAAGGACGATGACGTCCCCTGCGGCGGGGCGCTCACGGCGCACGTTGTAGGCGGGAGCGGCGGCCACAACAGCGCCGCACTCCAGACGCTTGGCTACGTAGCCGTCGTGGTAGACCTCGGCCACGTGACCCGTCGCCAGACCGATCTGGTTACCGTAGGAGGAGTATCCTGCGGCGGCGGTCTGCGCCAGCTTACGCTGGGGGAGCTTACCAGGAATGGTCTCGGCCAGAGTCTTGCGGGGATCACCGCCACCCGTCACACGCATGGCCTGATGGACGTAGGCGCGACCCGACAGGGGGTCACGGATACAGCCGCCGATGCAGGTGGCCGCGCCGCCGAAGGGCTCGATCTCGGTGGGGTGGTTATGGGTCTCGTTCTTGAACATGAGGAGCCAATCCTGCTCCTCGCCATTGATCTCGGCGGTGACGTGGATGGAGCAGGCGTTGATCTCCTCGCTCTCGTCCAGCTCGGGGAGCAGACCTCTCTTCTTCAGCACCTTACCTGCGATGGTGGCAATGTCCATGAGGGTCTGGGGGCGTCTTGCGGCCTTCTCCTCACCGTAGACCTCAATGCGGTTGGCCAGGTAGCGCTCGTAAGCATCGGCCACGGCGGGGTCGTCAATGGTCACGTTGTCGATGTGGGTAGAGAAGGTGGTGTGACGGCAGTGATCCGACCAGTATGTATCCACCACACGGATCTCGGTGATGGTGGGGTCTCTCCCCTCCTCGTCACGGAAGTAGGTCTGCAGGAAGGTGAGATCGTCCAGATCCATAGCCAGACCCAGCTTGTCCAGAAGTTCGGAAAGTCCTGCTACATCAAGGGAAATAAAGCCTTTGACAGTAGCAACGGTCTCGGGGATGGCGTACTCAATGGCCAGGGTCTCAGGCTTGTCCATGGCGGCCTCGCGGCTCTCCACGGCATTGATGACGTACTTCTTGATGGCGGTGACATCAGCCTCGGTCAGCTCGCCTTCCAGTACGTAGACCTTGGCGGAGCGGACGGTGGGACGGTCTCCCTGACTCTGAAGCTGGATGCACTGGGCGGCGGAGTCGGCTCTCTGGTCAAACTGACCGGGCAGGGGCTCTACGGCAAACACGGTAGCGCCCTCGGCAAAGGTCAGGGTATCGGTGACGGTGTCCAGCTGAGGCTCGGAGAAGATGGTACGGACGGCCTGATCGAAGAGGTCGGCCTCGATGTTCTCCACGTCGTAGCGGTTGAGCAGGCGGACGGAGGTCAGCCCGCTGATGCCGACCAGGTTCCTGAGTTCATTCAAAAGGCCGGTTGCCTCATGGGCAAGGGCGGGCTTCTTCTCTACAAATATGCGGTAAACCATAACAGTTTTACGTTCCTTTCGTCATGATTCGGGCAGCGAACACTACCCTCTCCGTCACGACCACGGGTCGTGACACTTCTCCCTATAGGAGAGGCTTCGTGTAAAGACTCCCTGTGAGGGAGCTCCCGCCATAGGCGGGTGAGAGGGCGTTACTCCTGCAGCGCCTTAAGGGCTCTCTGTCCGATATCCCGGCGGCAGAAGGCGTTATCAAAGTGGATGGTGTCTACCTTCTCATAGGCGGCGGTAACGGCGTTCCGAAGGGTGTCGGCCACGGCGGTCACGCCCAGCACACGGCCACCGCTGTTGACCAGCTTCCCTTCCTTCAGGGCGGCGCCTGCCACGTAGACGCTGTCGGCCACGGCGGCGGGAATGGTGATCTCATAACCCTTTTCGTAGCTCTGGGGGTAGCCAGCAGAGGCCATGACGACACAGCAGGCCGACTTGTCCGAGGCGAACTTCACCTCCACGTCAGCCAGAGTCTCACTCGTCACAGCCTGCATGACCGTGAGCAGGTCGGATTCCAGCAGGGGCAGAACCACCTGAGTCTCGGGGTCACCGAAGCGGCAGTTGTACTCAATGACCTTGGGGCCCTTGGGGGTGAGCATGAGGCCGAAGTAGAGACATCCCTTGAAGGTGCGACCCTCGGCGTTCATGGCGTTCATGGTGGGCAGGAAGATGGTCTCCATGCACACCTTGGCGATGTCGGCGGTATAGTAGGGGTTGGGGGCGATGGTACCCATGCCACCCGTGTTCAGACCCTCGTCGTTGTCGTGGGCTCGCTTGTGATCCATGGAGGATACCATAGGCACAAGGGTCTTGCCGTCAGTGAAGGCCAGAACCGACACCTCGGGGCCCGTGAGGAACTCCTCAATGACCACGTGGTCGCCGCTGGCGCCGAACACCTTATCCGCCATCATGGAGCGGACGGCCTCCTCGGCTTCGGTTAGGGTCTCGGCGATGATCACGCCCTTACCCAGCGCCAGGCCGTCAGCCTTAATGACGATGGGCATATCCTTATCCTGCAGGTAGGCGATGGCCTTGTCCATGTCGTCGAAGATCTCGTAAGCGGCGGTGGGAATACCGTACTTTTTCATGAGATCCTTGGAGAAGGCCTTGGAGCCCTCAATGATGGCCGCCTTCTTATCGGGGCCGAAGCAGGGGATGCCCACGGCGCTCAGGGCGTCCACACAGCCCAGCACCAGGGGATCGTCGGGGGTGACGATGGCATAGTCGATCTTGTTTTCGCTCGCGAACTTGACGATGCCGTCAATATCCTTTGCGCCGATGTCCACGCAGGTGGCGTCAGCGGCAATACCGCCGTTCCCGGGGAGGCAGTAGATAGTCTCCACGGCGGGATTTTTCTTGATGGACTTGATCACGGCATGCTCACGGCCACCGCTGCCAATAACCAGAACGTTCATAGTTTATGTCTCCTTACGCTTGGGGCTCTGCCCCAAACCCCGCTTGAAAACTTCTTGCAAGAAGTTTTCAAGACTTTCAAGAACTTTCAAAACATTTTTAAAGATTTTTGGAGAATCCAAAGAACCTTTTTGCAAAAAGGTTATTTGGTGGGGTCAAGGGGTGAAACCCCTTGCGCTCTCCTTAATGGTGGAACAGTCTCATGCCGGTGAAGGCCATGGCGATGCCCCGCTTATTGCACTCCTCAATGACCAGATCGTCACGGATAGAGCCGCCGGGCTGGGCGATGTAGGAAACGCCGGATGCGTGGGCGCGCTTGACGTTATCCGCAAAGGGGAAGAAGGCGTCGGAGGCCAGGGCGATGTCCTTGAAGCCGCCCAGCCATGCGGCACGCTCCTCGGCAGTCAGGGGTGCGGGCTGCTCGGTGAAGTAGCCCTGCCAGATGCCGTCGGCGCAAACGTCCTCCTCGTTGCCGTTGATATAGCCGTCGATGACGTTGTCACGCTCGGGACGGCCCATAGTGGGCAGAAAGGGCAGAGCCAGCACCTTGGGATGCTGACGCATGAGCCAGGTGTCAGCCTTGCCGCCCGCCAGACGGGTGCAATGCACACGGGACTGCTGTCCTGCGCCCACGCCGATGGCCTGGCCGCCCCAGGCGTAGCAGACCGAGTTGGACTGGGTGTACTTCAGGGTGATCAAAGCCACGATAAGGTCGCGCTTGGCGTGCTCGGGCAAATCCTTTTTCTCGGTGACCACGTTCTCAAGGAGATGCTCACCGATCTCGAATTCGTTTCTTCCCTGCTCGAAGGTGATGCCGAATACGTCCTTGGTCTCAATGGGAGCGGGCTTGTAGTTGGGATCAATCTCAACAATGTTGTAGTTACCCTTTCTCTTGCCCTTCAGGATCTCCAACGCCTCGGGCTCGTAGCCGGGGGCGATGATAC
>JAFXJW010000143.1 GCA_017532045.1 Clostridia bacterium
GCGACTGAGGGAGAGCGCGTCGCGTTGAAGTTATTCTAAATTCAAAGTCACGCAGGCTCCTTCCGTCACGCTTCGCGTGCCACCTCCCTCTCGGAGGGAGGCTTACATAATCCGCCCGCAAGTGCGCACTTACTCACCACCGAAAATGGTGGTACAATAGAAAAAAGCCGATACGGAATAAAATCCATATCGGCTTTTTTCTGTCCTTTAGAACCCGTGCCTATTTCCGTCGGGGGTTTTATTTCATAGCAGAGTCTCATTCCTGCATTCTCCGCGCGGGCTTGTGGGACTTTACCGAATGCACCATGCCTACCAGAATGTAGGTGGCCAGCACCGAAGAGCCACCGCAGGAGAGGAAGGGAAGGGTAATGCCCACCACGGGGAGGATGGCCAGACACATGCCCACGTTCTCCAGCGTTTGGGCGATTAGCACCGCCGCTACACCCACGGCAATGAGCATGCCGTAGTCGTGGCTGGCTTGCCGCCCGATCCACAGCACCCGTATGACCAGGACGGCCAGAGCGGTGATGACTAAAAGTCCGCCCACAAAGCCGAATTTCTCGCATATGGTGGCTAAGATAAAGTCGGTATGGGAGGCGGTCAGGGCTTCGTAGTCGCCACCGCTGCGCAGCCCCACGCCGAAGAGACCGCCGTTTTCAATGCACTGCTTGGAAAGGAGGGGCTGCCAGCCCTTGTCGTTGGGGTCAAGGGAGGGGTTGAAGCCCACCACAATGCGATCCTGCTGGTAGGAGGCCAAGAGATCCCACAGGAAGGGGAAGGCCACGGCAATCGCCGCGCCCATGCCCGCAAAGTAGCCCCAATGAAGCCCTGCGCCAAAGAGCATGATCAGCACCAGAGCCATGTAGACCAAGGCAACGCCCAAATCACCCGAGGCCAGGATCAGACCCACGATGAGCAGGGCATGGATGCCGAGACCGATGAGGGTGCGGGGCTTGTTGATGGTGGCTTGTACCGAGTACAGGTGTTTTGCGAAGGTGCATATGAAGGTGATCTTGACGAACTCCGAGGGCTGGATGGCGATGCCTACCACGGGAATGGTGAGCCAGCTCTTACCGGCGGTTTCCATCGCGGCGCCCGTGTCGCCCACCACGAGGGTCAGACCCAGAATGCCCGCCGAGAAGACCAGCAGGGGAAGCCACAGCCGATCCAGGATCACGTGGTAATCCAGATTGGCCATGATAAAGGTGAGGATCAGTCCCAGCACCGTCATGGCGAACTGCATCCGCAGCTTACTCATGCCGAAGTTGTCCACCGCGCCGTACACCGTTACCAGGCTGATGACAGACAGCACCGTGGTGCAAAGCAGCAGAACCACGTCCACCCGACGCAGAGCGTCGATGACAAGTGTTTTGATTTTTTCGATCATAGACGCTCCTTTCTGAGAGGGGGAGAGCGGCAGGGGCTTTGCCCCTGCACCCCACCAGAAACCCTTTTGAGAAAGGGTTTATGGACTTCCTAAAACCTTTTAAACAACAATGCCTTAAAAGGTTTTGGAGATCCAAGAACCTTTTCTCAAAAGGTTCTTGGCGGGTGTAGGGCAGAGCCCTACAATTTGTCAAAAGGGAGGGCGGTGGCCCTCCCTTTGAAAAATCAATACTGACGGCCCCAGACGACCAGATGCTTGGCGGGTCTGCCGCAGCAAGCGCAGACGTCGGAGGGCTTCTCATGCTCGCCGAAGGGGATGCAACGGGATTTCACGCCGCCGGTCTCGTCCTTGAGCTGCTCCTCGCAGGCGGTCTCTCCGCACCACATCGCCTTGATGTAGCCGGGTCTTTCGGCAGCGATCTCCAGGAACTCCTCGTGGTTGTGGGCGACGTGGGTCTTCTCGCTGAGGTTCTTCTCGCAACGGGCTACCAGCTCGCCATGCACCTGATCCAGCATAGCCGCCACCTCGGCCTCCACGTTGTCCAGGGAGACGAAGCTCTTCTCACGGGTCACGCGGCTGACCAGCACGCAGGAGTTGTTTTCGATATCACGAGGGCCGATCTCCAGACGGACGGGCACACCCTTCATCTCATACTGGCTGAACTTCCAGCCGGCGGAGTTGTCGCTGTCGTCCAGCTTGACACGGATGCCTGCGGCGGCCAGACGGTTCTTCAGGGCGTTGGCGTTCTCCAGTACGCCCTCCTTATGCTGGGCGGCGGGGATGATGACCACCTGAATGGGGGCGATGCGGGGAGGCAGGATCAGACCGTTGTCGTCGCCGTGGGCCATGATGATGGCGCCGATCATACGAGTGGACACGCCCCAAGAGGTCTGGTGGGGGTGCTTGACGGTATTGTCACGGTCGGTGAAGGTGATGTCGAAGGCCTCGGCAAAGCCGGTGCCGAAGTAGTGGGAGGTACCGCCCTGGAGCGCCACGCCGTTGTGCATCATGGGCTCGATGGTATAGGTCTCCACGGCACCCGCGAACTTTTCCTTCTCGGTCTTCTGACCCGTGA
>JAFXJW010000144.1 GCA_017532045.1 Clostridia bacterium
TTCCACGTGAAACATCAGCCGCCGATTGTTCGACTTGTTCCACGTGAAACAAAAATTGCACGTAAAACGCCGACGTTTCACGTGGAACATTGTTTTCATAGGGGCTTCTTCTTGATGGCGCCGAACACTCTCGGATATCTCAAAGGCGTAGGACTTACCTTTTGAATCTCGATCAAGGTTCTCGCCTCAGAACCGTTCTCCAAGTGTAGTTCGTATTCCTGAACGGCTTGGAGCGTTCCGCCCAGAATTTCAATGCCACCAAGGGCTTCAGCCTTTTCTTCCTCGCCAGCAGCTCCCTTTAAAGCAATGAATTTGCCGCCGATCTTCACGTAAGGCATGCAAAGCTCATCCAAAACGTTCAATCTGGCCACGGCGCGGCTGATGGCCACGTCAAAGGTCTCTCGACAGGTGGCTTGGTACTCCTCGGCTCGGCCCGCAACAGCCGTGACCGCAAGACCCAATTCGTCTGCTATGGACTGTACGTAGCGGATCTTCTTGGCGGTGCTGTCCACGCCCACCATTTGCAGGTCGGGACGGACGATGGCCAGCGGAAGAAGGGGAAAACCGCCGCCGCAGCCGATGTCGATCACACGGGCGTTTTCGGGAATGTGCTTGGCCGCAATAACGCAATCGGCATAGTGGAGGGGGATGATCTTGTCGGTGGTGGTCAGCGCCGTAATGTTCATCACCGCATTGGTCTCCACCATGCGCTGTGTCAGAATGAAGAACTTCTCCACAATATCGCCCCGACACCACTCGCGGAGGCCGTTTTTCTCAAAAATGCGGGCAAATTCCTCGCAAAATGCCTGATAATCCATAAAATCCTCTTATTTGATACCCAAATACAGGAGAAGAACCGAAATATCGGCGGGGCTGACGCCGGAAATACGGGCGGCCTGTCCCACCGTGGTGGGGCGGAATTTAGCCAGCTTCTGGCTCGCCTCCAGGCGAAGTCCCTTGATCTTCTCGTAATCCATGTCCTCGGGTATGAATTTATCCTCTAATTTTCTCTGTCGCTCCACCTCGGCCAGCTCCCGCTTGATGTAGCCCGCATATTTCACGTCGGTCTCCACCGTCTTGATGACGGAGAGGGGAAGGGAAGGACGGTTTTTGTCGATGGGGGTGAGGTCGTCGTAAGTAAGCTGGGGTCTGCGAAGGAGATCTCCCAGGGATACGCCCGACTTCACCCGCTCCACGCCCAGCCCGTCTAACAGGGGGTTGACGGCGTCAGGGCCCAGATGGGTGGTCTCCAAGCGGGCTTTTTCGGTCTCTATGGCCTCCTTTTTGGCCCAAAATGCCTCAAAACGGTTGTCCGAGATGAGTCCACAGGCGTGACCGAGGGGGGTAAGCCGCTGATCGGCATTATCCTGCCGCAAAAGCAAGCGAAATTCGGATCGGGAGGTCATCATGCGGTAGGGCTCATTGGTTCCCTTGGTCACCAGATCGTCAATGAGCGTGCCGATGTAGCTACCCGAGCGAGGCAGGGTGATCTTATCTCTGCCGAGAGCCGTCAGGGCGGCGTTGATGCCCGCCACAAGCCCTTGGGCGGCGGCCTCCTCATAGCCCGAGGTGCCGTTGAACTGTCCCGCTCCGTAAAGCCCGGGGTGATCCTTGAACTCCAACGTGGCGTTGAGCTGGGTAGGATCGGCGCAATCGTACTCAATGGCGTAGGCGTAGCGCATGATCTCGGCGTTTTCGAATCCCTTGAGGGATCGGATCATTTTCCATTGCACGTCAACGGGCAGGGAAGTGGAAAAGCCCTGAATATATATCTCTTCGGTACTATTTCCCATGGGTTCGACAAAGAGCTGATGTCGCTCCTTGTCGGCAAAACGGACGATCTTATCCTCAATAGAGGGGCAGTACCGAGGACCTGTGCCGCTGATCTGCCCCGAATACATGGCAGATCTGTGGATGTTCTCCCGAATGATGCGGTGGGTCTCGGCGTTGGTGTAGACGATGTGGCAGGGGACTTGCTCACCGGGCAAGTAGGTGTCTTTCTCCGTTTGGGCGGAGAAGGGAAGGGGCGTATCCTCACCGGGCTGCACCTCCAGCACCGAAAAATCAATGCTGGCCCGTTTGACACGGGCAGGCGTGCCGGTTTTAAAGCGCATGAGGCGAATGCCCATGGCCGAAAGGGAAGCAGACAAACCCTTGGAAGGGAGACTCCCATCGGGGCCGGATGCAAAATTCTTATCTCCCACAAAGATCTTTGCCTCGGGGTACGTACCCGTGGCAATAATGACGGCCTGACAGTCCCAGACCTCCCCCAAATGGGTCACAACGCCGCAAACACCCGTGGATCTTCCCGTGGTATCGTCAATTTTTTCCAAAATTTCCGTGATCTCGGCCTGAATGACCCGCAGGTTGGAAGTCTGCTCCAGAGTATGCTTCATGCGGACGTGGTAGGCCACACGGTCGGCCTGCACTCGCTTGGAGTGTACTGCCGCGCCCTTGCCCAGATTGAGTGTGCGACTCTGCAGGGTTGCCCCGTCGGCGCACCGCCCCATTTCGCCGCCCAAGGCGTCGATCTCATAGACCAGATGGCCCTTGGCCGTGCCGCCAATAGAGGGATTGCAGGGCATATTGGCGATCTGATCCAGAGACAGGGTGAACAGCACCGTGTCCACACCCATCCGCGCAGAAGCCAGCGCCGCCTCACAGCCTGCGTGTCCCGCGCCGATCACCGCCACCGTCGTTTTCGTTATATGATCCATACCGTTTCCTTATATTTCCATATTTTAACAGTTACATGCTTATAACCCACCTTATTGTACCATTCTTTGGGGTATTCGTCAAGTGGTGCAGGGGAAAAAGTTGCGAGGCTGCTCTGCCCCCCCCTGTAAACTTTTTTCCGCCAAATACTTGAAATTTCGCAAAAGCCCTTTACAATTTTTAAAAAGTATGATATTATATATCGTGAGCAAATTTGTCCCGCGGTCATTGCTCCCGCGGGGAAAAATTTTCAAGGAGGAATTTCCTACAATGGCAATTATGAGAAAAAAAGTGTCCATGGACGGTAACCAGGCTGCCGCTACGGTAAGCTACGCCTTCACCGAAGTCGCCGGCATTTACCCGATTACCCCCTCCAGCCCCATGGCTGACTGGGTAGACCAGTGGTCTGCACAGGGACTCAAGAACATTTTCGGCACTACCGTCAACGTAATGGAGATGGAGTCCGAGGCAGGTGCCGCCGGTACCGTTCACGGCTCGCTGAACGCAGGCGCTCTGACCACCACCTACACCGCATCTCAGGGTCTGCTCCTGATGATCCCCAACATGTACAAGATCGCCGGTGAGCTTCTCCCCTGCGTATTCCATGTTTCGGCTCGTTGCGTGGCTTCCCACGCCCTGAACATCTTCGGCGATCACTCCGACGTCTACGCTTGCCGTCAGACCGGTTTCGCCATGCTGGCTGAGACCAACCCTCAGGAGGTCATGGACCTGGGCGCCGTTGCTCACCTGGCTTCCATCAAGGGCCGTGTTCCCTTCGTCAACTTCTTCGACGGCTTCCGTACCTCCCATGAGATCCAGAAGATCGAGGTCTGGGACTTCGCCGATCTGGCTGAGATGGTGGATATGGACGCCGTGGCCGCCTTCCGCAGCCGCGCTCTGAATCCCGAGCATCCCGTTCTCCGCGGCTCCGCACAGAACGGCGATATCTTCTTCCAGAACCGTGAGGCCTGCAACCGTTACTACGACGCTCTGCCCGCCATCGTCGAGGAGTATATGGACAAGGTCAACGCCAAGCTGGGCACCGACTACAAGCTCTTCAACTACTACGGCGCTCCCGACGCAGATCGCGTCATGATCGCCATGGGCTCCATCTGCGACGTGGCAGAGGAGGTCATTGACTACATGCTGGCACAGGGCGAGAAGGTGGGTCTGATCAAGGTTCGCCTGTACCGTCCCTTCTCCGCCGAGAAGCTCATCGAGGCCATTCCCGCAACCTGCGAGAAGATCGCCGTCCTCGACAGAACCAAGGAGCCCGGCTCCCTGGGTGAGCCTCTGTACCTGGACGTCGTTACCGCTCTGGCTACCAAGGGTATCCAGAAGAAGGTGGTCGGCGGCCGTTACGGTCTGGGCTCCAAGGATACGCCTCCTTCCTCCATCTTTGCTATCTTCGCAAACCTGGCTAAGGACGAGCCCAAGGCTAACTTCACCGTTGGTATCGTAGACGACGTGACCGGTTGCTCTCTGGAGGAGACTGTTGCTCCCGATACCGCACCCGCCGGCACCAAGGCATGCAAGTTCTGGGGTCTGGGCGGCGACGGTACCGTCGGCGCGAACAAGAACTCCATCAAGATCATCGGTGACCACACCGACAAGTATATCCAGGCTTACTTCCAGTACGACTCCAAGAAGACCAACGGTATCACCATCTCTCACCTGCGCTTCGGTGATCAGCCCATTAAGTCTCCTTACTACATCAATAAGGCTGACTTCGTGGCTTGCCACAACCAGGCTTATATCACTCGCTACGACATCGTGCAGGATATCAAGCCCGGCGGTACCTTCCTCCTGGACTGCAACTGGACTGCCGAGGAGCTGGACGCCAACCTGCCCTCCGCCGTTAAGCAGTATATCGCTAAGAACAACGTGAAGTTCTACACCATCAACGCCACCAAGATCGCTCGCGATCTGGGCAACGCCAAGGTCAAGAACACCGTGCTTCAGTCCGCCTTCTTCGCGCTGGCAGCCATCCTGCCCGCAGCCGAGGCCATCGACTACATGAAGTACATGGCTACCAAGTCTTACCTGAAGAAGGGTCAGGCCATCGTTGATCTGAACCACGCCGCTATCGACGCCGGCGCCGGCGCTTACACCCTCATCGACGTTCCCGCCGCCTGGGCTACCTGCGCTGACGACGAGGCCACTGCCGCTAAGGCCTGCGACCGTGCCGATCTGGGCGCCTTCGTCAACAACGTGGTCACTCCCGTCAACGCCATGAAGGGTGACAGCCTCCCCGTCTCCGCCTTCGTGGACTACGTGGACGGTACCTTCCCCCAGGGCTCCGCTGCCTTCGAGAAGCGCGGCGTTGCCGTTATGGTTCCTACCTGGAATCCCACCAAGTGCGCTCAGTGTAACAACTGCTCCTTCGTATGTCCTCACGCCGCCATCCGTCCTTACGCTCTGGATGCCGAGGAGGCCGCAGGCGCTCCCGAGGTCACCAAGTACACCGCTAAGATGATCGGTAAGGGCTGCGAGGGCTACAAGTTCACCATCGCCGTGTCTCCCCTGGACTGCATGGGCTGTACCCTCTGCGTGAAGGCTTGTCCCGTCAACGCCACCGCCGAGAAGAAGGCCGCCGCCGCCGGCGAGAAGGTCAAGCCCGAGGATCTGGCCATTTACATGGTTCCCCAGGCTCAGGAGTCGGAGCAGCAGGCTTCCTTCGACTACTGCGTGGCTAACGTCTCCTCCAAGGAGCTGCCCTTCGCTGACAACACCGTCAAGGGCTCTCAGTTCAAGCAGCCCCTGCTGGAATTCTCCGGCTCCTGCGCAGGCTGTGCCGAGACCTCCTACGCTCGCCTGATCACCCAGCTGTTCGGCGAGAGAATGTATATCTCCAACGCGACCGGTTGCTCCTCCATCTGGGGTGGCTCCGCTCCCGCAACTCCTTACACCGTCAACCGTGAGTCCGGCAAGGGTCCCGCTTGGGCTAACTCCCTGTTCGAGGATAACGCCGAGCACGGTCTGGGTATCGCCCTGGGTCAGAAGGCTATCCGTGAGAGACTGATCGGCTATGTCCGTGAGCTTTCCGAGACCGCCAAGAAGCCCGAGGTCAAGGCCGCTGCTGAGGCTTACCTGTCCACTCTGGACGACGGTAAGGCTAACGAGGCTACCTCCAAGGCTCTGATTCAGGCTCTTGAGGCTTGTGACTGCGGTTGCGAGCTGAAGAAGAAGATCCTGGCCGAGAAGGAGTACCTGAACAAGAAGTCCGTATGGATCTTCGGTGGCGACGGTTGGGCTTACGACATCGGCTTTGGCGGTCTGGATCACGTCCTGGCTACCGGCGAGAACGTCAACGTCTTCGTCTTCGATACCGAGGTGTACTCCAACACCGGTGGACAGGCTTCCAAGTCCTCCAACATCGGTCAGGTGGCTCAGTTCGCCGCCGCCGGTAAGGCTATCGGCAAGAAGAATCTGGCCGAGATCGCCATGTCCTACGGTTACGTCTACGTGGCTCAGGTCGCCATGGGCGCTGATATGAACCAGCTCCTGAAGGCTCTGACCGAGGCTGAGGCCTACAACGGTCCTTCTCTGATCATCGGTTATGCTCCCTGTGAGATGCACGGTGTGAAGGGCGGCATGCAGAACTGCCAGCTTGAGATGAAGAAGGCAGTTGAAGCCGGCTACTGGCATATGTTCCGCTACAACCCCGCTCTGGAGACGGGTAAGCTGACCATTGACTCCAAGGCTCCTACCGGTGACTACACCGCATTCATCAAGTCTGAGAACCGCTACGCTCGTCTGGCTGCGTCCAACCCCGAGCGCGCTGAGGCTCTGTTCGCAAAGGCTGAGGCTTCCGCCGCCGCCAAGTACGACAGACTGGAGAGAATGAAGAAGCTGTACGAGTAATTCTCAGCGAGTCATTTCCCCCTCATATCCACTCCCTCCGCTTTGGCGGAGGGAGTTTTTTGTGGTTGTGGCATAGAAAGACGGACAGTCGAGGACGCCTGTCCCTACTTTTTGCGATAGGGAAGCAGACAGTCGGGGATGCCTGTTCCTACCTTTAGGAAGAGAAACAGGGTCATGCGCCCTTGTTTTCATGAAAAAGTTCCTCTATTTTTTCTTTTCTTCGTCATTCATAAAAAATTTACAAATAAAAAATATGCCTATTTTTCCCACTTTTTTCACGCAAAACAGGGGTATGACATAGCCTTTGAATCAAAAATTTTTTATTTGGCATTGATTTTTCGCCTATTATATGTTATAATAATTTTAAATATATATAAACGCGCACACGCACGCGCGAAGGTTACTTAGACTAAATCTTATAGAAGAGAAAGGATACGCAAATGGCATACATCGACGATATGACACAGGTCTGGCATCTGGTGCGGGAATCCTTCCGTCCCGAGCTGAGCGACGTCATCACCGATCTGTGGCTGGGCGGCCTTGAGGTCGTGGACTTCCAGGGTTCTACCGTCACCATGAAGGCAGAATCCGAGGTCAAGATCCGTGTGGTGACCTCCAAGTACAAGGCAGATATCGAGCGTCGCTTTTCGGAAATGCTGGGCTTTGAGGTCAAGCTCTCTCTGGTCAGCGAAAGCTCCCCCATCATTCCCCCCGAGGACTCCGACCTGATCCGCCGTATGAATCAGACCCCCTCCCCGGAGGACCTGACTCCCCCTGCCGATACCTACACGGATTTTCCCGCTGAAGCATCGCCCCCTCAAAATTCCGAGGAAGGCATGGAGCATTCCAACATCGGCTCTACCATGCCCCCCTTCAATTTTGAGTACACCTTTGAAAACTTCATCGTAGGCTCCTCCAACAAGTTCGCCCACGCCGCCTGTATCGCCGTGGCAGATCGCCCCGCTCAGGCCTACAACCCCCTGTTCATCTACGGCCCCAGCGGTCTGGGTAAGACCCACCTTCTGTACGCCATCACCAACGAGCTGAAGAAGAAGATCCACAACATTCGCGTGATCTACATCAAGGGCGAGGACTTCACCAACCAGATGATCGACTCCATGTCCCGTCAGGCTATGACCGAATTCCGTGATAAGTACCGCTCCTGCGACGTGCTTCTTATCGACGATATTCACTTCATCGCCGGTAAGACCTCCACTCAGGAGGAGTTCTTCAACACCTTCAACGCCCTTCACGAAGCAGGAAAGCAGATCATCATGACCTCCGACCGTCCTCCCCGTGAGATCAAGACTCTGGAGGAAAGACTCCGCACCCGCTTTGAGTGGGGTCTCATCGCCGACATCCAGCCTCCGGACCTGGAGCTGCGTACCGCCATCATCAAAAAGAAGGCCGCCGTGTTCAACGTCTCCATCCCCGAGGACGTGCTGACCTTCTTGGCCGAGAATCTGCGCTCCAACATCCGTCAGATCGAGGGCGCTATCAAAAAGCTGGGCGCTAAGAGCTTTTTGACGGGACGTCTCATTACCATGGAGCTGGCTCGCTCCTGCATCTCAGAGCTGTTGGGCGGCGCTGAGCCCGTCACCGTAACGGTAGACAAGATCTTTGCCGCAGTTTATAAAAAGTACGATATCAAGAAGGAAGACATCGTCAGCTCCAAGCGAACCAAGGAGATCGCCAACGCCCGCCACATCACGGTGTACGTGATCCGTCAGATCACGGATATGTCCCTTCCCAATATCGGTAAGATCATTGAAAGAGACCACTCCACCGTTCTTTCCTCTCTGGATGCGATTGAAAAGCGAATGGTACAGAATCCTGTTTTCCGTACCGAGATTGAGGAGATGATCAAGGAGATCAAGGGAAGCTGATCCTCTGCCTCAAAATGCGAAGCAGACCCCCTTGTGGAAAACATTCATTTTTTTCAAAGGGTTTTCCACTCCTTTCAAACATATCCCGCGCCTCCCCGTACCTTTTTTTCCACAGGTTGTGGAAAAGAGTGTGGAAAAGAAGAAGTTTTACACAACATCAAATTAAAAATTTTGGTCATTTCTCCAAAATTCGCCGATTTATAAGAAATTTCCCCATTTTTCGCCATCCAGCCCCCAAAGGAATGTGTGGATAAATTCTCCACACCTCTGTGGAAAATGAAGCATTACCCGATTTATCTGCAACAGGATGGGGAAAAAAATGAGGAAAATAAATCCCTTTTCCACACACCTGCTCCCCTTTATTTTCAACAGCGACGGCTTTGTCATAGCCAAAAGGGAAAATCTGATCCTTGGGGCGTCTCAAAATGACAGGCGTTGCGTTTTTCCACAAAATATCCACCCGTTGCGCAGGGCTTGTCCACAGGAAGGTGAAAAGCTTGTGTGAAAAAAATGCTTGTCCTGCCTATCCTTTCCCGTTTTCCACAGTTTCCACGGCCATTACTGTTACCACTACTGTTTATCTCTTGTCAAGTCTTGTCATGTCTGTCTATCGCGCGCAAGCCAACAGACAGTGCTGATAGAATCCCATTTCCAAGCCGACCCGCATCCCGCCGCATTGGTGAGATGAAACAAATAGAAAAAGGAGAAATCGTATGAAGATCGTATTTCGTAAAGACGTGATCAGCGCCGCCGTTGCCCCTCTGATGAGCGGTGTATCCACCAAAATGACCCTCACGGCCACCGAGGGTATCCTCATTGAAGCCAGCCTGCCCAACGTCTGTGTCATGACTACCTATGATATTGAGAAGGGTGTTCGCATCACGATTGAGGCCGACGTGATCGAGGCAGGCTCTGCCATCGTATCCGCCTCCAAGTTCAACCAGATCGTTCGTGTCATGGACGGCGACATTACCCTGACCGTGGATGACCGCAACTGCGCCACCATCGTCAGCGGCCGTTCCTCTCATACCATGACGGCGCTTCCCGCCAAGGATTTCCCCGAGATCCCCCGCCTGACCTCCACCCAGGGCTTCGTAGCCCCTCAGCGTATTGTCCGCGGCATGATGGCCAAGTGTCTCTACGCTATGGGTGTCAACGATCAGAGACCCGTTCTGAACGGTCTGTTCTTCTCGGTGAAGGGTGGCAAGCTCCATATGGTCTCCTGCGACTCCTTCAAAATGGCCACCTGCGCCACCGAGGCGGATATCTACGGTCTGGAGGCTGATCTGGCCGTGGAGGACACCCGCTTCATTCTGCCCAACAAGTCTGTCAGCGAGCTGTATAAGCTCCTTAACGACAAGGCCGAGGAGGCTGTGGTCACGGTCTACACCTCCCGTAAGAATATCATCTTCGTTATGGGTGAGCTTACCTTCTTCTCCAAGCTCATTGAGGGCGAGTACATCGACTACAACCGCATCATTCTCCGCAATCACCGCATCACGGTGTATGCAGACCGTGAGTCTGTTATTTCGGCTCTGGAGCATGCCGCTCTGATCACCGAGGAGAAGGTGGCCGGCTCGGTCCGTTCCCACGTCCGTCTGGAGGTGCAGGGAAGCGTGCTGAAGATCTCCGCAACCTCGGGTACCGGCTCTGCCTACGACGAGGTGGCTATCGTTCACGAGGGTGACGATCTGGTCATTGCCTTCAATAACCGCTACCTCATCGACAGTATCCGCGCTTGCTCCGCTGATCGCATTAAGATCTCTATGTCCTCTCCCCTCTCCAGCATCAATATCGAGCCTGCAGACGACGATACCAACGTAGAAGACCTCTTCATGCTCCTCCCTGTGAGAATGAAGGACTAAGCAGGGCTCTGCCCTGCACCCACCAAGGGCCCTGCCCTTGGAATCCTCCAGGGGTTTCACCCCTGACCCCACCAAGGGCTCTGCCCTTGGAACCTGCCAGGGGTTTCACCCCTGGACCCCACCAAAGAACCTTTTGGCAAACATCCTCGCTTCGCTCGGGGCAAATTCGCCTGCGGCGAAGTTTGCGAGGTTCTTTGGAATCTCCAAAAACCTTAAAAAATAAATAAAAAGAGGGTTAGGAGGAAGCATCTCTTAGACCTCTGAAAAATCCATCATAAATTGTCTTAAAGTTTCTTGAAGGGAGTCTGAGGGAAACTTCTTGCAAGAAGTTTCCCTCAGCGCTCTCCCAAACCCTCTGGAGGTGATCGCCACGGTTTGTCACGGCATTGACATACGGAATTTCCGCAATATAGAATCGGCGTCGGTCACCTTTGCCGAGGGGGTCAACCTTCTCCACGGAGACAACGCCCAAGGTAAGACCAATCTATTAGAGGCTATCTACTTTACGGCCTTGGGAAAGAGCTTTCGCCCTGTCAAGGAAGCAGAGCTGATCCGCTTCGGTGAGGAGAGCGCCCATGTGGTCAATCGGTTCAGCGACTCGGTACGCTCCCAGACCCTGTCCGTCAAGCTCTTTTCGGGTCACGGACGAAGGGTAGTGGAGCAGAACGGGTTGAAGATCGGGCGGATGTCGGAGATGGTAGGGGCTTTTCGGGTGGTTTTGTTCTGCCCCGAGCATTTGTCTCTCATCCAAGGCGGGCCGGAGCTGAGGAGAAACTACCTCAACGTAGCCCTGTCCCAGCTTCGTCCCGTGTACCTGCAAGGTCTCCAGCGCTACAACAAGCTCCTCAAGGAGCGAAACGCCCTGCTCAAGCGTGCCTCCGAGGATATGGCCACCTTCAAGGCTACAGAGCCTATGTGGTCGGCTCAGCTTGCCCGTGAAGCCGCGCTGATCACGGTGCATCGGGCGAGGTACGTAAAGCAGGTGAATGATCACGTCCGCGCCTGCTTTGCCGACATGATGAAAAAATATGAGATTGGGGAGGAGCTTCCCGTGCTGACCTATCAGCCTACCCTGGGAGGTGATTGGTTGGAGTCCCATGCAGGGGATCCCGACCCATTCACTGACCCGAAACGGCTGGAGGAGCGGTATCTTGAGCTGCTCACTACCCGTCACGACCGCGAGATCGGCGCAGGAGCCACGTTGTGGGGCGTACACAAGGATGACGTGCGGATATACCTGAACGGCCGTCCTGCCCGTTTATACGCCTCTCAGGGGCAACAGCGCTCTTTGGCGCTGGCCATGAAGCTGGCGGAGGGATGGGTGTCCGCCTATGAATCCGGCGGGGATATGCCCGTATTCCTCTTTGATGACGTTCTCTCCGAGTTGGATACCCACAGACGGAACTATCTGGTACAGGAGATGCGGGGAAGACAGGTCATCATGACCGCCTGTGATCCCGCTGCGGCGGATTTTGGAGAGGCTGTTCATCTCATCCGCGTCGACTCCGGCAGATATTCGCAATGGGAGGTGTAGGAATGTATTTGCATATTGGAAATCAAGTCAATATCCGACAGAGGGACATCGTAGGCATAATTGATGCCGACCGTACCACCACCTCTTGGATCACCCGAAAATTCCTGTCTGAGGCCCAAAAGAAGGAGCTGGTCTCCTCGGCTAACTATGAGATCCCAAAATCCTTCGTGCTCTACCGTGACCGCGCGGACGGAAAATATAAGATCTATTTTTCTCAGCTTTCCACTTCAGCACTTTGGGGAAGGATGAACAGTCTTTTTGATGATTCCTCGCACGGAGCGGGAAAAGCATGACCCTGTCCGATCATTGATCAAGAAAAAAAGAAAAAAGTATTCACGGGAATACCCCGGGAAAAGGAAAAGATAATATGGCTGACATTGAGAAGAACCAAGTAGAAGAAGAAGTCGTATACGATGAAAAACAGATACAGGTGCTGGAGGGACTGGAGGCGGTGCGGAAGCGTCCCGGTATGTACATCGGTACGACCTCCATCCGCGGACTTCACCATCTGGTCTATGAGATCGTAGATAACTCCATCGACGAGGCCTTGGCGGGATACTGCGATAAGATCGAGGTCATTATCAATCCCGGTAACAGCATTACCGTTATTGATAACGGTCGAGGCATCCCCTGCGGTATTCACCCCAAGCAAGGTATTCCTACGCCCGAGGTGGTCTACACCATACTCCATGCGGGAGGAAAATTCGGCGGTGGCGGATACAAGATCGCAGGAGGACTCCACGGCGTGGGCGCATCGGTTGTCAACGCCTTGTCCGAGTGGCTGGAGCTGGAGGATGCGGTGGACGGAAAGCGGTACACCGAAAGATTCGAGCGGGGTCACGTGGCCAGAGCATTCAAATGCGAGGGAGAGTGTCCCGAAAGACCCCACGGTGTGAAGGTGACCTTCAAGCCCGATCCCACCATCTTTGAGGAGACTGTGTTCGAGTACGAGACCCTTCTCAAGCGTCTGCGTGAGCAGTCCTTCCTGAACGCGGGTGTCCGTATCATTCTCCGTGACGAAAGAGAAACCGACGAGGAAGGGAACTACCGTGAGGACGATCTTTGCTTTGAGGGCGGTATCCGCTCCTTCGTCAGCTTCCTCATTGAGAACAAGCACGCCGACCCCATCCATGATAAGGTCATTTACATGAAGGGCGAGAAGGGCACCAGCATTGCCGAGATCGCCATGCAGTACAACGACAGCTACGAGGAGATCGTCCAGACCTTCGCCAACAACATGAACACCATTGAGGGCGGTATGCACGAGACGGGATTTAGAGCCGGTCTGACCCGCGCCATCAATGACTACGGCCGTAAGGCTGGTATCCTCAAGGGTGATGATAAGCTGTCTGGCGAGGACGTCCGTGAGGGTCTTTGTGCCATCGTATCGGTGAAGCTGGAGAACGCTCAGTTCGAGAGCCAGACCAAGGCCAAGCTGGGTAATTCTGAGATTCGTACCCTGGTGGAGACCACCGTGAACGCCAAGCTGGCCGAGTTCTTTGAGGAGAATCCTCAGGTGGGCCGCATCATCATTGACAAGGCCTTGGCCGCCTCCAGAGCCCGTGAGGCCGCCCGAAAGGCTCGTGAGACCAGCCGCCGCACCGCCCTGTCCGAGGGATCCTCCCTGCCCGGTAAGCTGGCGGATTGCCACGAGCGGAACGCCGAGCTGACCGAGCTGTATCTGGTGGAGGGAGACTCCGCAGGCGGCTCTGCCAAGACGGGACGAAATTCCCGATTCCAGGCCATCCTGCCCCTGAAGGGTAAGGTTCTGAACGTAGAGAAGACCCGCCTGGATAAGGTCTACGGCAACCCCTCCCTGCTCCCCATCATTCAGGCCATTGGCTGCGGTATCGGAGAGGAGTTTGATATCTCCAAGCTCCGTTACGGCAAGATCATCATTATGGCGGATGCGGACGTGGACGGTTCTCATATTCGAATCCTGATCCTTACCTTCCTATTCCGCCATATGCGCCAGCTTATCGACGAGGGTCACGTGTACTTCGCCATGCCTCCCCTCTATAAGATCTCGAGGAAGAACAGCAAGAGTAACAAGGACGTTCGCTACGCCTTCTCGGACGAGGAGAGAGATCAGATCATCGCCGAAATGGGCGGCAGTAACATCGAAGCCAGTCGCTATAAAGGTCTTGGTGAGATGAACGCCGATCAGCTCTGGGAGACCACTATGGATCCCACCACCCGTACCCTTCTGAAGGTCACCATTGAAGACGCTATCACCTGCGACGCCATGTTCTCCCTGCTTATGGGAGACAAGGTTGAGCCTCGCCGTGTGTTCATTGAGGAGAACGCCAAGTTCGCCGAGAATCTGGATATTTAAGCCCCGAAAAAAGGAAAAAAATTGAGAAAAATCTAAATTTCTAAGCCTGTCAAGGACTTTTCGAAATTTGTCGAAAATGGTTTCCCACAGGTTTTCCCACACTCTGTGGAAAACTTGCGAGGAAGAGCCATGCAGACGTAAATTTCCGTAAAAATTCGATAAAAAACATCTATTCAAACCGCATTTTGTTGGTATGACAAGAAAAAAAAGGATAAATGTCATTGAAATGTCGCTGAAATGTCATAGGTTGTCCCCAAAAAACGGGACAGGTATGACATACCCCGATTTTCCTGAATAAAAGTTTTCCACAGGGTGTGGAAAAGTCTGTGGATAAATCCGGCCGATGCGGTGATAAAAAGAAAAAATATTATAGTACAAAAGAAAATTTCGGTACAGTACGGGATGTGGAAAATCCTGTAAAATTCGCGCATGAAAAGGTCTGTATCCTGTTGAAAAGTGTGTGAACATCGTGAAAAAAACAGGATTTTTAAGGAAATTTCAAGAGAATAGGGACGAAAAAAAATTTCCACAGCGACAAAAGTATGACATTTTTATAAGAAATAACCGCAAAAGACAGAAAATTCCCTTGCGCGTGATAGAAAATTCCTATTTTTTCTTTCCGCGCCGAGCCAAATTCGGGAGGTGAGCCGCATCAAGAACAGATTTTTCATAGCCTGCCTGAGCGTGGCTCTGGCTATCGCCCTGTTTACCGGCGTTTTTGCCGTGATGGGCTGGGGCTCTCTCCTGCAAAAAGTGGGCTCCGCCGCCCTCTATCCCTTCCAATGGGTAGGCGCTAAGGTGGGGAGTGGGGTCTCGGGCTTCTTTTCCTATTTTGAGGACATCGACAGTCTGAGGCAGGAGCTGGAATCCCTGCGGGAAGAGAACGAATCCCTCAAAAGCGAGCTGATCGATGCGGAGATTCTGGCCGATGAAAATTCTTGGTTGTATCACTACTTGTCTATGAAGGAGGAGCATGGGGATTATTCCCTCTGCGCCGCCTCGGTGATCTCGGCTTCCTCCTCATCGGGGGAGGGCGGAGACTACGCCCTGTCCCTGACCCTCAATCGGGGGACGTCCTCGGGAGTTCAGACGGGCATGCCCGTGGTGACCTCCTCGGGACTGGTGGGCGTGGTTGTGGAGACGGGAATCAATCACTGTTTGGTTGCCACCCTGCTGGATACCTCGGTGTCGGTGGGCGCGGTGACCACGAGAACCACCCAAAACGGTCTTTGCGAGGGAGATTACGGAAATCTCCATGACGGCTGCGCTACCCTGCGGGGGCTGCCCGAGGAATCCGACGTAGCCGTGGAGGATATTGTGATCACCAGCGGACGGGGAAGCGTGTATCCCTATGGCATTCCCATCGGACGGGTGGTGGATATTCGCTCCAATGCCTACAGTCGCACCACCGAGGCTACCGTGGAGCCCTTTACAGATTTTGCAAACCTGACCCAAGTGGTCATTCTGACCGAGTACATCCACTACGTGGACGGGTATGAGAACACCCAAGGAGGTAGCCCGTGAACCGCCCCGCCGGCCGGCGCGGTAGCATCCGCTACACCGCCGTGGGTACGGGTAGGCCGGTGCTGGTGGAGCAGATCTACCTGATCTCCCTTCTCCTGATAACGGGAATTATCCTCATCGCCCTTGAGACTACCGCTCTGTCCCGTATCAGGATTCCCCTGTTCGGGTGGCAGGCCGCCGCTCCGTCGCTGGGACTTCTCTTCTCCATGGCCGTTGGGTTTCTCCACGGCGAGCGGGAGGGTGGGGTCACGGGACTTCTTTGCGGGTGGTTGTCGGATTCCACCACCGGGGAGGCCATGATGCTGTTTCCCCTTCTGTACTTCCTGTGCGGATACCTGTCGGGTACGGTAGGCAAGCGGAGGCTTGCCCACAATCTCCCCTCCTTCGGGGTTTTCGCCGCCGTGGGTGGGGGACTCAAGTGCCTGCTGGCGGTATTGTCCGCCTCCGTGCGGCTGGGCAGCCTCCCTCCCGCCACCTGGGTGTGGCGGGGGCTGATCCCCTCCTGGATCCTCACCGTCCTGTTTTCAGCGGTGGTGTACGGCATCGTGAAGGGCGAGCAATGGATACTGAAGCCCAAGGCGTGATGTAAATTAGAGTTTTTCGGGGAGCGAGGAGAGCGCCAAAGGAAAACTTTTTGCAAGAAGTTTTCCTCTGGACTCCTTTCAAGAACCTTTAAAAAATATATTTTAAAGGTTTTTGGGATTCCTAAACCCTTTTTTCAAAAAGGGTTTAGGTGGGGTGCAGGGGTGAAACCCCTGCCTAACCAAGACTATTAAAATTTTATGGAGATACAAGCATGAGCAAGAAGAAAGAGAGAGAGCTTCAGAGAGAGAGCGAGTGCATTCTCTTTGAGAACCAGAAGATCGTAGACGTGGATATGGAGCAGGAGGTCAAGAAGTCCTTCATTGAATACTCCATGTCTGTCATCATCTCCCGCGCTCTGCCCGACGTGCGTGACGGCATGAAGCCGGGTCAGCGCCGCGTGCTGTACACCATGTACGAGGATCACCTGACCCATGACAAGCCCTTCCGCAAGTCGGCGACCACCGTGGGTGCGGTGCTGGGTCGTTACCATCCTCACGGAGACAGCTCGGTGTACGGTACCATGGTACACCTGGCCCAGCCCTTCTACATGCTCCACCCTCTGATCGAGGGTCAGGGTAACTTCGGTTCTGTGGACGGCGACCCGCCCGCAGCCTACCGTTATACCGAGGCCCGCATGGAGAAGATCGCCGCCGAAATGGTACGGGACATGGACAAGAACGTGGTAACCATGGTTCCCAACTTCGACAACAGCCTGAAGGAGCCCGAGGTTCTGCCTGCCCGCTTCCCCAATCTGCTGGTCAACGGCTCCATGGGTATCGCCGTGGGTATGGCCACTACTATCCCCACCCACAATCTGGGGGAGGTCATTGACGCCACCGTGTTCCGCATGGACAACCCCGACTGTACCATTCCCGAGCTTATGCAGTTCATCCAAGGCCCCGATTTCCCCACCTACGGCACCATCTACGGTGTCAACGGCATCAAGGAAGCCTACATGACGGGAAAGGGTCACATCATGGTTCGTGCCACCGCAGAGGTGGAGGAGGATAAGCGGCAGATCGTCATTACCGAGATCCCCTACGGCGTCAATAAGAGCATGCTCTGCGCCGCCATCGGCAATCTGGTGAAGGACAAGCGAGTGGAGGGTATTTCGGATATCCGAGACGAGTCTGACCGTACCGGTATGCGTATCGTCATTGACCTCAAGCGAGAGGCCAACGGCCACGTGGTGCTGAATCAGCTCTACCGCTATACCCAGCTTCAGGATACCTGCGCCGTCAATATGCTGGCCATCGTGAGAAACGAGCCCAAGGTGCTGAATCTGGCGCAGATTCTGGACTACTACATCCAGCATCAGGAATCCGTCATTACCAACCGTGTGAAGTTCGATCTGGCCGCCGCCCTGCGGGACGCCCATATCTACGAGGGCTACAAGCTGGCGCTGGACAACATCGACGAGGTCATTTCCATCATCCGTTCCTCTCCCGACACCCCCACCGCCAAGATCAACCTGATGAAGCGGTTCGACGGCCCTGTGAGAAGCGGAGAGCTGGATCTGGTTGCATTCGCCGCCGACGAAAAGCCCGGACTGTCCGAGGAGCAGGCGCAGGCCATCGTGTCCCTGACTCTGGGACGTCTGTCGGGCTTGGAGCGACAGAAGATCGAGGACCGTCTGGCCTCCCTCCACGCCTCCATCAAGGAGTTCCGTGAGATCCTGGGGGACATCAGCCGCATCCGCGCGATCATTAAGGAAGAGATGCTGGACATCAAGGCTCGCTACGCCCAGCCCCGCCGTACCCGCATCGAGACCGTGGAGAACGAGATCATCGACGAGGATCTGGTGGAGCGCCGCAACTGCGTTCTGACCCTGACCCACGCCGGCTATATCAAGCGTCAGGCTACCGACGTGTACTCCGCCCAGAGACGAGGCGGTAAGGGCATCATGGGTATGGCCACCAAGGAGGAGGACTACATCGAGCAGGTGGTATCCGTCCACTCCCACTCCACCGTTATGATGTTCACCAACACGGGTAAGGTACAGTGCCTCCGGGGCTTCCAGATCCCCGAGGCCTCCCGTACCGCCAAGGGTACCAACGTGGTCAATCTGCTCCAGCTTACCGAGGGGGAGAAGATCACCTCCATGATCGCCGTGAATGGCTTTAACGAGGGCGAGTACCTCATGATGGTCACGAGAAACGGTGTCATCAAGCGCACCCTGCTCTCGGATTTCGAGTACCAGCGCAAGGGCGGTAAGATCGCCATTTCTCTGGACGAGGGCGACGAGCTGCTCTATGTTCTTCATACGGATGGAAGCCGTGAGATCATCATCGCCACCGCCGCCGGTAACGCCGTCCGCTTTGACGAGAACAACGTCCGTTGCATGGGTCGAACCGCCCGTGGTGTGAAGGGTATTTCCCTCCGCGAGGGCGACGGCGGCCGTGACTGTGTGGTGGGCGCTGTGGTCATTGACGAGGAAAAGAAGCTGGTCACCGTCACCGAGGGAGGCTTTGGTAAGCGCTCTCCCTTCGAGGACTTCCGTACCATGGCCAACCGAGGCGGATTTGGCGTCCGTTGCCACAATATCACCGAAAAGACGGGTCTGCTGGCGGGCATCGCCGCCGTGGACGAGGACAGCGACCTCATGATGATCACGGATCAGGGTACCATCATCCGTACCCCCGCATCGGATATTTCGGTCTTCTCCAGAAGTGCCGCCGGCGTTATCGTCATGCGTCTGCCCGAGGGTCAGTACGTGGCCAACTTCACCATCGTTGCTAAGGAGGAGAAGGAGGACGAGATGGACGCAGATACCGAGGAGACTACCGAGACCGTGGAGAACGAGGTGACTGAGGTAGCCGAGGAGGCCGAGACGCCCACTCCTGCTGCTCCTGTCGAGGAGTAAACCATGAAAAGAATTCTCATCCTTCTGCTGGCTCTTTGCTTGCTTGGGGGAACGGTTTGGGGGTTTGCCTCCTGCTCAAAGGAGCCCGCTCCCGAGCTGGACGAGGTGTACGACCGACTGGTGCAGGTCATCGAGGCCTCCCATGAGGTCAACGTTCTGCTCTTCGGCGCTGGACTTCCCACGTACCCCCGCGGAGATGCCGAGGACGAGCTGGTACACCGCTACTTCGGCTTCGGAGACGAGAGTCGCGTGTACGTCACTCCCTACGCTAAGTACAAGAGCATTGAGGAAATGAAGACCGCCATTGCGGCGGTATACAGTATGGGTTATCGGCAATCCCTGTATGAGTCTGTCTTTACGGGCTACGTGGCCGACGAGATGGCGGTGGCTATGCCTGCCCGCTTCTCTCAGGATGACCGATACTTGTACATGAGCACCTACGTTGACCCTCTGGTGGAGGGGGTGCGAGTCTACGATTACGCATCCATGGAGATCCTGGAGTATTCCGAAGATACCTCCCGCCTGCGGGTGTCCATCCGCTCCTACGCCGAGGATCATCCCGAGGAGTGGAGGACGGTGTACCTGTCCTTCGTCCATGAGAACGGGGACTGGTATCTGGACAGCCCAAGCTGCTGATCAGCGCATAAAAGAGAAGGTCTCCCTTTTGCGAGGGAGACTTTTCTTGTTGTGCGGCGCATAAAATGGGGTATGAAGAAACGAATTTTGGGAAAAGCCTGTTGGCGACGGGGATTAGCGGCCCTGCTTTGCGGTCTTTGTATCCTTTTCTTTCGTATGTCGGTGGGAGGCCGGGAGGAAACATCTCCGGTTCTCTCGGTGCGGTTGGAGGGAGAAACGGGCAGAATAGGTATATATTGTGATGTACACAGTCTGACAGGAGAGGACCCCTTGGCCATTCTTTTGGAGGCCGAAGCATCCGACGGGGGGCGGTTGCAGGGTATCACGGCGGGGATGGGGGCAGAGGGCTTGATTCTGACCTATGGCGACCTTGGGGAGGGAAGGGTGAGAATCCTTCTGGACGGAGTTTGCAGAGGGGATCCGGGGGAGCCTCTTCTTTGGCTGTGGCTCGATAGCCCTCTCCGTCAAGGAGGGGATATCACCGTTACGGGAGAGGGCGGTGGGGAGGTGTATGTGTACGTTCTGCGGGACGGAGGGGAGGTTGAGGAGATCCCCTTGTCGGTGGAGAGGGACGGTGGGGAGGAGGACGACCCCGAGACCAATGTGGACACCCACGAGGACGTATATGAAACAGAGATAACCGAAGGAACCGAGGCAACCGAAGTGACTGAGGAAACCGAGGTGACTGAGTCAACCGAAACGGCGGAGGGGGTTGCGCCTCCCGACACGGAGGATCCTTCCTCCACGGACACGCAATCACCCTCGACGGCGATCTTTCTCGGTTGTCGGGAAACGGGGGCGGAGGAGGGGATGTACACGGTGCAATTCCTGTTCGGTGGGGAGGGTATCGGCACGCCGGTTCTTTGTATGGAGGGGGGCGGCCTGCTCTATGCGACCTGTGGGACTATGAAGGGTCTTTCGGGAGAGAGGGGGTGGGAGGTGCGCCGCTATTGCACAGTGCAGGGGCTTTCGGTGGACAGAAGGTACGTATTTTGGATCGGCACGGAGGAGGGCTGGGTGACCGTGACCTACGAGGGAGGTGTCTTTTGTGGGTTCGGATAAGGAGGACAAAGCGAATCGCCAATAAAAAACTACCCCGCAGACATACCGTCTGCGGGGTTTTCGTGTGTCCATGGCTGATGATTATCCGTAAAATTTGTGGTTGCCGATGGTCATGATATAGGGTCTTGTCCTCCCGATCCACGAGGAGGTGGCGATGGAGGGGTTATAGAAGTAGATCATTTGCGTGGAGAGGGAATACCCTTCCAGACAGATCTTGGCGGCCATGACGGCGGAGGACGTAGGGGTATTGTAGATGGTTCCGCTGGAGACGGGGGAGAACTGAACCCCGTATTTGGTGTCGAATACGACCCCCTTGACAGTATTCGGGAACTGGCTGCTTCTGACTCGGTTCAGCACCACGTTGCCCACGGCGATCTGTCCGGTAAAGGGCTCGCCTCTGGCCTCGGCGGAGATGATGCGGGAGAGCCAATAGAGGTCGGTGGAGTCGTAGTATTCGGATGCCCACTTGACCTTGGTGGGGTCTCCTGAGGTGACGGTGGCGTCGTAGTAGCCCGAGCGGATGGTGACGGTGGCGTTCAGGGCCTTACACATGGAGGTAAGGGGAACGAAGATCCAGCCACCCAGACTGAGAACCTTCTTGCCTGTGTAAAAGATGCGCTCGTTGACGGTGATATAGGGGTCGCCTACCTTTACGGTGATGGAGAGGTTTGCCCCCGTGATGACCACCTGCTCGGTGGCCTGTGTATAAACCGTCTTGAAGCTGCCGAACAGATCCGCAAATCGCTGGACGGGGACGTAGACCGTCCCGCCTATGTCGGCTACCTGCCCCTTGAGGATCTGTCTCCCGTCCTTGTAGAGGTCGACAGCCATAGCTCCCGAGGGCCAGGGGTAGTAGATCCTGGTGCCGCCTCGCGCCTGCAGATCCATCAGACCCTCCATACGGCGGGCGAGAAGCTCCTGGGTCACGGGGAGGGAGGGATCGAAATTATCCTCGCCGAGGATGGCATCCTCATTGAGGGTGGTATCCCCGTCGGGGGAGGTGTTCTCAAGGGAATCCATGGTGTCGGGGGAGGCTTCGGGGGGAATTCGGTGGGAGAGGGTATCGGTCAGCTCGGTTGCCACGCTCTCGGGGTCGGCCAAGGCTCGGACGCCCTGCTTTCCCGACAGGGTGGTGGGGACGGTGACGTCCATCGTCTGCGACGTTTTGCTGCCGGAGGAAACCTCGGCGTCCGTGCTACCCCCTGCCGAGGCGCCCAGAGCGGCTACGGAGGGGAGCATGGCGGGGAAGACCAAAAGAGCCGACAGCAGGATCGCCCCCACGCGGGAGAGTGCGGTCGTTCGGTCGGTTGCGGAGTTGCGGTGGACGTGGGTAAGGGTGAATTTCATGGTGGTGGTTACCTGCCTTTCCGGCGGTACCGATGTATATTTTCACGCAGTTATGGATCATAGCAAACGGTCGTGCCTCCGATCGGTACGGCCTGTCAATGTGGCAGGAGCGGGGTGCGCTCCTGCCGGAGCGGAGGAATGCGAGGCGGGAGATCGAGTGAGCACCGCCTCACATTCCCTATTGTAGCAGATTTATGCGTTTTTTTCAAGGAACAATGTTTGGCAGAGGAGGGAGGGAGTGGAAAATTTGGGTTTATTGGGCTGCGCCCAAAATGCAATATGCAAAATGCAAAATGCAAAATCAGGAAACGGGAGAAGGGATCAGTGGAGATTGATGACAGCAAATACCCTTTGTGGACAAGAAATTTTTAAAGTTACAAATTGCCGCAATTTACCATTAGATTGGCTTTTGCGAAGCAA
>JAFXJW010000145.1 GCA_017532045.1 Clostridia bacterium
AGCTGGAGAAGGAGTTCGGCATCGGCACCTACCCCATGAACTGGCCCATCGGCTGCGGCGTGGAGTTCAAGGGGGTCTACGAGCGTGACCGCCGGTCTATCCTCACCTTCGACGAGCGCCACGCAGGCCGCAAGAGACTCAAGGGCATCGAGTGCGACATCAACGATACCGAGCAGATGGATAGCCTCATCGGTCAGCGTGCCCGTGAGATTTTGACCGAGCAGATCGAGCTTCTGGACGGCGCCTGCTTCGACTTCGATATCGAGAAGGTGCGCTCGGGTCAGCTCTCCCCCGTGTTCTTTGGCTCGGCTCTCAACAATTTCGGTGTGGAGGCCTTTCTGGAGCGCTTTTTGGAGATGACCTCTGCTCCCCTGTCCCACAGGAGCGTCCATCCCGCCGTTCCCGAGACCGAGATATCCCCCTTCGACGAGCCTTTTTCTGCCTTCGTCTTCAAGATCCAGGCCAATATGAACAAGGCTCACCGTGACCGTATCGCCTTCATGCGTATCTGCTCGGGTAAGTTCGAGCGAGGTGAGGAGTACTTCCACGTCCAGGCGGGCAAGCCCGTCAAGCTCTCCCAGCCTCAGCAGATGATGGCCCAGGAGCGAGAGATCATTGACACCGCCTACGCAGGCGACATCATCGGTGTGTTCGATCCGGGTATCTTTTCCATTGGTGATACCATTTGCGCCAAGGGTGCGAAAATTCAGTACGCCGGTATCCCCACCTTTGCCCCCGAGCATTTTGCCGTCATTGAGCAGATCGACTCTATGAAGCGTAAGCAGTTCGCCAAGGGCATGACCCAGATCGCCCAGGAGGGTGCCATCCAGATCTTCTTTGAGCCCGGTACGGGTATGGAGCGGGTCATCGTGGGCGTGGTCGGTGTGCTTCAGTTCGACGTACTGCAGTTCCGTATGGAATCCGAGTACGGCGTGAAGTACTACAAGCGAGACACCCCCCACCAGCTCATCCGTTACATTGAGAACGACCCCGCCGAGCTGAACCCCGCCTCCCTCCGTCTCATGCAGAACACCAAGTGGGTGCAGGACGTGAAGGGCAGAAACCTGCTGGTCTTCGTGGGCGACTACGAGATCGACTGGGCGCTGGACAAGAATCCCGGCCTGCGGCTGTCGGAGTTTCATCAGAATATGTAAACCGACCGCAGACGGCCACGCAAGTGGTCTTGAATCGGTCAAAAGGATGCTGTCGTAAAGATGGCATCCTTTTGCATAGAATCTCTTTCTTTTTAAAATCATAATAAATGATAATAAGTCATAGTCGTTGCTTTTACGTCTTTGTGCTCGGTTATTTGGTATGATAAAATGACATAAAAGAATGAAGGAGAGAATTATGATAAGCCGATTGAAAGAACTACGATTTTACAAAGAAAAGACTCAACTCCAAGTACAGATGGAAACGGGCATTGAACAGGCCCTTTTGTCCAAGTACGAAAACGGAGTACGGATCCCGCCTACTGACACACTGATGATCTTGGCCGATTACTACGGTGTGAGCATGGATTACATCATGGGGCGGACTGATAATCCAAAGGTAAATCGATAAGGCGATACGGACATTTGATGTCGCCTTTTTGTTTCGGACGGGAATTGATGATAATGAGCGTGCCATGGGGCGGTACGCGCTTGCAGGAGGCAAGTATGGACGCATTAAGAAAGATCAATCGTATGCGCTTGGAGCGTGGCTGGTCGGTTTACCGTCTATCGGTGGAATCCGACGTACCCCAGTCCACCCTCATCAATATGTTTAACCGCGAGACCCAACCCTCCATCGCCACCCTGGAGGCTCTGTGTAAGGGCTTGGGGATCACCTTGGCCGAGTTCTTTGCTGAGGACGAGGAAGAGCAGGGGAAGGTCTTGTCCAAGGACGAGTTGAACGACCTGTTCTACCGTCTGCCCAGGGAATCTCAAAAGCTGGTGTACCGTCTTATGAGGGAGCTTTCCCGCAATGACTAAACCGCCCAAGCTCTCCACCCTCTCCTCTGCTACCCGAGACCTTTTGTTCCCGCCCCGATGCGTGGGCTGTGATCATCTGCTCCCGCCCTTCGTAAAGCGCACCACGGTATTCTGTCCTCTGTGCCATGCCGCTTGGGACACCGCCGTTACCGAGGCCGCTGCAGATGCCACCTCCGCCGCCGAGCGGGGACTGATCTACCTTGTCCATTACCGCACGGGACGAGAGGACGGCGCGCCCGAGAGGCTGATCTACCACATCAAGCATAGGGGAGACCCCCGTACCTTTGCATTCGTGGCCGAGGGGCTTGCCCCTCGGTTGCAGGAGGCCGCCGCCACTCTCCCCACCCGTAAGCCCGAGGGGAGCGATCAGCCCCTGCTCTTTACCTACCCGCCCCGCCGCCGCTCTGCGGTGAATCGGGACGGCTTCGACCAAGCGGAGAGACTGGCCAAGGCCATGGCGAAGGCCTGTGACGGTCAGTTTGCGCCCCTGATCAAGCGAACCCACCGTAGAACCGCCGAGCAGAAGACCCTGAACGCCGACGAGCGGGCGGCCAACGCCGCATCCTCCTATATTCTCTCTCCCCATGCCGCCGAGGCTGTCCGAGACCGCTCTGTGGTCGTTTGCGATGATCTCTGCACCACGGGAGTGACCCTGAACCGCTGTGCTGAGCTTCTGGTGTCGGCGGGGGCGAGGAGTGTGATCCTTTGCACCGTAGCTCAAACAGAAGAGAGGAAACGGTAAGATATACAAGAACCCCCACAGGACTCTTGCCCTGCGGGGGTTTTCATTAGATCGGCTCTGCTGTCATGTGGGCAGGGAAGGTGGCTCTTAGTAGGGTGTCATACCCCTTGAAGGTGATGGATCCTGCGTCCTCGGGGAAGGCCAGTAGCTCCATGTCGTTGCCGTAGATGAAGGCTCGCACGCCTGTCTCTACCAGACCGGCGGACAGGTAAAAGGCTTTGCGCCGCACCCGTTGCTCGGCATTTTCGCAGGGATCGCGAGGGATGCACAGAGGGGGAGGGGTCTCGATCTCTAAAAAGAGATGGCCGCCGTGGGTCTCCTTGACTCGCTTGGCGATCAGGGGGAGGAGGGCGTGTCCCAGCCCCTGTCCTCGCAGATGAGGGGAGACGGCCAGATAGTCCAGCATGGTGAGAGGTCCGTGGGTCACGGTGATGACCATGCCCGCCACGGCACAGTTGGGGGTGGAGACTGCCAAAACCTCGTAGGCGGCAGACTTGTCTCCCTCGAGCATGTAGTCTAAGGGTTTTCGCTCCGATGCAGGGAAAGCGGATTCATACAGAGCCTCGTAGGCGGGACGGTGGGTGTTCTGCAGGGGGATCAGTTGGATGTGATTCATAAACGGTTCCTTTTACATTTTTTGAGAGGACGATTCGTCTTTTGCGCCCAGACTCGCAAACCACTTGAAGGTCAGAGGCCATACTACCCCTGCGAACAGGACGGTACAGAAGTAGCGGATGGTGTGGGCGATGGGGCTTCCCTTGAAGACAAGGTTCAAGAGGGGCTTTGAACCCTCCATGATCAAGAGAATGAGGCCGAATCCTGCCACCAGTTTGAGGATCTGCGCCCACCACGTGGCGGTTTTGGTCTCGAAGCCTATGAAGCGGGTGTCTATTTCATAGATGACCCACATTCCAAGGCCGCAACCCAGAAACTTGTAGGCGTTCTCCAGGGCGCTTTCGTAGTTGGCGAGGTCGATGTCAGCGGGGAAGGGGTAGAGGCTGAGGTAGAGCAGAAAGGAGATACCCATGACCGTCAGGATCCCCATGAGGGGGTACATGAGGCATCGCCTTTGGCCGTATCGATTGAATAAGGGCCACAGAACGGCGATCAAGGCCAGAGCGATGACTAGGGACACGCCCACGTCCAAGGGGGTGTGAACGCCCAGATACATGCGGGTGAAGGGGATGAGCAGTGCCATGACAACGCCGACGATCCGGATCCATTTTTCCTTGCGGCACACGGCTAAGGCGGCGTAACAGCCCACGGCGGTCTGGGTGTGCCCGCTGGGGAAGGAGTAGCCTGAGGCGGCCTCTCGTGCGGCTTCCACGATGGTGAAATTCGGGTCCAGCACCCACGGGCGGGGGATGCGGCAGGCGATCTTCAGGAATTGATTGATGTAGACCCCGAAAAAGCCCGTCAGCAGGATGAAGTAGCCCTGCTTTTTGTCGATGCACCAGAACATGAGCATGCCTGCCACGATGAAGAGCAGCTCGCCGCCAAGCTCGGTGAGGATGAGCATGAGGGTGTCTAATACGGGGGTTCGAATGGCTTCAAGCCGATATAGAAATTCCATGGGATTCTCCAAAACAAGAAGTTAAATTTGGGTTTATCGGGGAGATGGGATTCTGTACTTTTCTTTCCGTGGCGAAAGAAAAGTACCAAAAGAATCGCCACTTAAGGAAAGTACCCGGGTACTTTCCTTAAGAATCCTATCCCCTGTCCGGCGCGCCCTTTTGC
>JAFXJW010000011.1 GCA_017532045.1 Clostridia bacterium
AGGATGTTGTCGTAGGTCACCCGGGCCTTCTGCTCTGCCGCCAGATCCTCGTGGAGGTCGGCGATCACGTCTCCCTTGACCCCCACGTACTTCATGTCAAAGGGCACGCCTGAGGCGGCCACGGGGTAGAGACCCACGGTGTGATCCACGAAGTAGGTGGCGAAGGGGGAGTTCTTGATCTCCTCCTCCGTGAGGTTGCGGGTGAGCTGATGCAGGATGGCAGCGATCATCTCCAGATGGGCCAGCTCCTCCGTGCCCACGTCGGTGAGGATGCCCACCACCTCTTTGTAGGGCATGCTGTACCGCTGGTGGAGGTAGCGCATGGAGGCGGCTAACTCACCGTCGGGACCGCCAAGCTGGGAAATAATGATCTGGGCCATTTTGGGGTTGGGGTTCTTGATCTTAACGGGGAATTGCAGCTTCTTCTCATAGATCCACATAGTCGTTCCTCCTTACTCTGCACCGTATTCCCAAGGGAAGGGACCACTCATCCAGTCCCATGTGTCACCTCTGTTACCGAAGGCCGTCAGCGGGCCGCAGGCGGCCTCGTACTCGGCATGGAGCGCCTCGCTCTGGGCGCGGAGCTTACGGTAGGTCTCCAAGGCGTCGCAGGAATGAGGATAGACGTCCAGGTACAGAACGGTTTCGTAGAGGGCAAAATCCACGGTGCGGATCTGCTCCATGAGCTTTTTGCAATTGATAGAAACACTGCCTCCATCGCATCCGCAGGCGCCGCTCTCTCGGGGCGTGCGGGGAGTGGAGCAAGGAGAGCCGTTCCCATAGGGAACCGATTGAGGGGTGGTTCTTCCCATACCGCACCCGCATCCGCCGGGGCGGTTGAAGCTGCGCTGGGTTACGTCGTCCCGAACAAGGGGACGGCGGTAGGGGGAGACGTCGCCGCAGCGGGGGGATCTACTCCCTGCTCGGTTGTATCTGTCTCGGTACTGATTCATCATGACTGTCTCCTTTCTCTGCCACAAACGCAGCTCAGAGCGACCGTGCCACATCCCTCACGCCCCAAAGGCAGATCAAGCTCGGTGAAAAGCGTGCCACGGGAGAGGGCGGTGGCGGGGTCGTGGAGCCCACGGAACATTTGGCAGGGTGCGTAGACCATGGCGAGGGGATACTCGCAAAGCCCCCAACTGTCATGTCCGCAGCCCTCGTAGCCTACGCATCCGCCGCAGGCTTGGGGAGCCGGGTGAGAGCAGCCACCTCCGCAATTTCCGTTTCCTTGGATAGGACTGATGCCGCAACCACATCCCTTTCCTCCGTGGTCGTGGTGATCTCCGCCGACGATCCCCTCCTCTGGGATGCGGTCCATACGGGGAGAGCGGTCAGTCATAGACGAATCGCCCAAGAAGGGCGGGAAAAATTCTTTTTCCATGCTGATTCCTCCTTATAAACTGTATACAGTATTGCCGTCCTCGCCGTGCGCAAGGGCGGCTCAATGGCAGTATATGCGGGAAACTGTCGAATGGACGCAAAAAACGTCCCTTGACTCTTGTCATGGGACGTTAAATTGGGTTTATGGGGGAGTTGGGATTCTGTACTTTTCTTTCCGTGGCGAAAGAAAAGTACCAAAAGAATCGCCACTTAAGGAAAGTACCCGGGTACTTTCCTTAAGAATCCTATCCCCTGTCCGGCGCGCCCTTTTGCCGGGGGGCAAAAGGG
>JAFXJW010000001.1 GCA_017532045.1 Clostridia bacterium
GGTGTCTGTTCTTTTTGGTTGCGGGGGTGGGACTTGTTGCCCACTCGCGTCGTGTCTCGTTTTGTGCATGCGGCATAGCCGCATTTCAAAACTCGCACTTTGGCTCCACCGCTCGGAAAAACACCACGCCGTGGTATTTTTCCTGCGCTAACCCACTCCCTCCGGTCGCTTCGCGACGGGAGCTCTTGCTGAGGTTCAAGTCTCACCCAAGCAAAAAGAACAGACACCCGATGGGTGTCTGTTCTTTTTGGTTGCGGGGGTGGGACTTGAACCTCACGACCTCCGGGTTATGAGCCCGACGAGCTACCAACTGCTCTACCCCGCGATATATAGGTGTTTGGTGTGGTGCCGGTGACCGGTCTCGAACCGGTACGATACTCTCGTATCACGGGATTTTAAGTCCCGGGCGTCTGCCAATTCCGCCACACCGGCAGAATATCAAGCGAATCTCGCTGACGACTTGTACAGTATATCACAAGTTCTCCCTTTTGTCAATAGTTTTTTAAAAAATAAGTTGAATAATTTTTCGACACAATATTCAGTTGTTTCTCATAGTGTCCCTTCATCCAACACGCCGCCTCCGAGGGAGGCGGCGTTTTCTCTATATGAGGCGGTTATCTGATCTGCACGAAGCCCAGCTTTTTCTGCACCTTGGACAGGGTTCTGCGGGCAACATAGGCGGCCTCCTCGGCGCCCTTCTTCATCTGAGCCTCCAGCTGAGCCTTATCAGACATATAGCACTTGAACTTCTCCTGCACGGGGGAGAGCGCATCGGCGCAGACCTCGCCCACGGCCATCTTGAAGTCACCGTAGCCCTTGCCATCGAACTCCCGCTCAATCTCCTCAAGGGTCTTGCCCGTAAATACGGAGTAGATAGTCATGAGGTTATTGATGCCGTCCTTGCCCTCGGCGTAGCGGATGCACGTATCGGAATCCGTGACGGCCCTCTTAAACTTGCGAATAATAGTATCACGGTCGTCAAGAATGTAGACCACGGCGTTGGTGTTCTCGTCGGATTTACTCATCTTCTTGGTGGGGTCAGCCAGGGACATGATCTTGGCGCCACTCTTGGCCATGATGGGCTCGGGGATGGTGAAGGTATCGGGGTAGATGGCGTTGAAGCGGGTAGCAATATCACGGCACAGCTCCACGTGCTGCTTCTGGTCAATACCCACGGGGACAACGTCGGTCTGGTAGAGCAGAATATCGGCGGCCATGAGAACGGGATAGGTAAAGAGACCGGCGTTGATGTTGTCGGCGTGCTTCTGGGACTTATCCTTGAACTGGGTCATACGGGACAGCTCGCCAAAGCCCGTGAAGCAGTTGAGCAGCCACGCCAGCTCGGCATGCTCCTTGACGTGGGACTGGACGTAGAGGGTATTCTTCTCGGGATCAAGACCGCAGGCCATGTAGAGAGCCAGGGTCTCATAGGTGCGGCGGCGGAGATCGGCGGGCACCTGACGGACGGTGATGGCATGCTCGTCTACAACACAGTAGAAGCACTTGTATTTCTCGGAGTAGGCAGAGAAATTTTTAATGGCGCCAAGGTAGTTGCCGATGGTCAGGTTTCCACTGGGCTGAACGCCGGAGAAGGAAACGGGGGTATTCTGGAACATGGGATTATCCTCACTTTCGATTCTTTTACAATTTTTGTCTGTGAGTCCACCGTCGAAAAGGAAATCCCCGACAGAGTTATCTTCTCTGTCGGGGACGAATTTACATAGAAATCCGCGGTACCACCCACGATTGAGGGACGGCATCACGGTGCTTCCCTCCTCTTGCGCCTAACGGTGCGCCGCCGTCAGAGACTACCCCGAGGCAATGCCTCGGCTCGGTCTGCCCTCAGAGGTCCATTCCCGCAGTCTCCGTCCCGCATTTCCAGCATCGGCGGGTCTCTGTAACGGAGGGGTGGGCGGTACTATTCCTCGTCATAGGTTTATGATGGTATATAATAGCATACTTCAAAGGATTTGTCAAGGGGTTTTGAAACAAATCTATTCCGAGTGGGTTTACTGACCCGCATCCTCTCGGATAGTCATGGTCATCTCGCACTGCTCGGCGCAGCCTCCCTTGATCTCAATGATGTAATCCAGCTTGAGGATGCCCTCGGTATCCAAGCGATTATCCACCGTCAGGGCGTGGACGCCGATGGAAAAGGGCATATAGGGGGTCTCATAGGTGCAGATGGAACGATGATGCGCCTTGAAGGTCATGGCGGTAGAGACCATGCCCGTGCGGAGCATGGAAACGAGACCTCTGTCGGCGGTACGGTAGGTGACGGTGGAGTGAGCCCCCTCCATGCCCGTCAGCTCGGTCTCGTCGTAGGTGATCGTCACGGTATAGGAGGGCTCTTCGGTAAAGCTACCGTCGGGGGTGACGGTCAAGAATCCCTCGGTAAACAGCTCAATCTTCTCAATGGCGTCGGTCTCCTGTCCCGTGGCCTTGGCGCGGGTCACGGCAGGGTCGGCGGGCTTTACGAAATAGTCATCCGATGCCTCGTCGGAGAAGATGCCCATGGTCATCTCCTCGGCGGGGGTCATAGGGGTGGGGGGGACGTTCCCGCCCACCTGCTCAGCCAGATCCCCGTAGACCGAATCGAACAGGGATGCGGCCACCTCATACCGCTCGGATATGATGGATATGCGAATAGGCTTCAGGGTAGGTTGCATAATTGATTCCTTTCGGGAAGGTTCCATCTTACATGGGGAGGGTTACGGGAAAAATTTCACGAGACCCACGACGAAAATGACGATAACGATGACGGGAACAACGATGGTAAAGACCCAGCGCATCCAAGAGCGCACCTTCAGGCCCTTACCCGTATTGGCCTCGGCCATGAAGCTCTTCCAGCCCCAGCCGTAGCGAAGCGTACAGAAGAAGGTAAAGACCAATGCACCCAAGGGGAGGAGGAGATTACTGACCACGAAGTCCTCCAGATCGAGGACAGTGGAGTCTCCTCCGAAGGGCTTAAAGTCCGACCAGATGTTATAGCCGAACACACAGGGCAGGGATAGCAGGAGCATGCCCATGCCGACCACGACACAGGTTCTCATACGCTTCCAGCCTGTGAGATCCATAAGGCAGGCAATGATGTTCTCAAAGACCGCCAGCACGGTGGACAGGGCGGCAAAGGACATGAATACGAAGAACAGCGAGCCCCAGAGACGTCCCATGGGCATATTGTTGAAGACGTTGGGCAGGGTCTGGAAGATCAGGGCGGGGCCTGCGCCGGGGTTTACGCCGTAGGCAAAGCAGGCGGGGAAAATGATCAGACCCGCCGTAATGGCCACGAAGGTATCCAACACGGCCACGTTGACGGCCTCGCCCATGAGGGCCCGCTCCTTACCGATGTAGCTACCGAAAATGGCCATAGAGCCGATACCAAGGCTCAGGGTAAAGAATGCCTGATTCATGGCGGCCACAATGACGTTGAAGATGCCTTCCTTCTTGATGTTCTCCACGTTTGGCACAAGGTAGAATTTCAGTCCCTCAGCGGCGCCGTCAAGGAAGATGCTGTTCACAGCCAGCACGGCCATCAAGCCGAGAAGGGCCACCATCATGAACTTGGTGATCCGCTCCAGACCCTTCTGCACGCCCAGCATACAGACAACGATACCGATCACTACGGCCAGAGCCATAAAGATGCTCTGCCACAGGGGGTCTCCCAGCATATTGCCGAACTCAGCCTCAACCTCTGCGGTACTCATGCCCTCGAAGGTTCCCGTTGCGGTCTTGACGAAGTAGTTCATCATCCAGCCCGCCACGTTGTTGTAAAACATCATGAGGATGACACAGCCCACAAGGCAAACGATACCGTGGAGATGCCACTTGGACTTGGGGGGCTCCAGCTCACGGAACATGACCGAGGGGGATTTCTGTGCGGCTCGGCCAACCGCAAACTCCATGGTCATAACGGGAATACCCAGCACAACCAGGCAGGCAATATAGATCAGCACGAAGATGGCACCGCCATACTGGCCCACCATCCAAGGGAATTTCCATACGTTACCGATGCCGATGGCGCATCCGGCAGAAAGAAGAATGAAGCCAAGGCGACTTCCAAGGCGGTCACGGGACATGGAAAGAGGCTCCTTTCAGTAGTAAAATACAAGGTGGTTTAGGGTTCGTCCGTTTGATACTCCGCTCTGGGGCCGCCAATATAGGCAGGACGGGTACGAGCGCAGGTAATGGGAGCAGCTCCAATGTGAGTCACCGACAGGCGAACCGGAACGGCCACACGGCGAAGGTGCATGCCGATGAGCGTATCGCCTACGTCCATACCGGCGTGAGCCTTGATCGTCTCCACCGCCACGGGATCACTCATGGCCTCCCACACGGCGGTGGCGAAAGAACCGCCCGCCTTGGGCCAGGGCTTGACCCAAACGGGGTCATAGCCGTACTTCTCGGCGGTGGTACGCTCTACGACGAGACAGCGATTGAGATGCTCACAGCATTGCACGGCAAGGCAGATTCCCTTCTCCGCGAGAATGGGCATAACGGCATCCCGAAGAGCCAGAGCCGCCTCCATAGAGGAGTTCTTGCCGATGCGCTGACCCACCATTTCGGAGGAGGAGCAGCCGATCACCAAAAGCTGACCCGCCGCAAGGTGGGACACCTCGATCAGCTCCCGCACAGCCGCCTCGGCATCACGGGCGATATTAAAATAGATCTGTTCTGACATGATAGTTCCCTTTTGATCAATAAAACGTCGCAACCTCCTGCTTGGGAGCAGAGGTAAGGGCATACTCGGTGGCGTAGAGGACAGGACCACGGCGGCCTCCGTAGAGCTTATGAGGCTCCAGCTTGATCTTGGCGGTCACGTTGATCCAATCACGGGTCTTGAGGGACACGGGAGCGGAGAAGTTACAGACCAGTCCGCTGTAAGCGATGTCGTCGGCGCAGCAGGTCATGATATGGCGACCAATGATCACGCTGTTCTTGCCCAGCTTGTTATCCCTGGCAACCAGCCCCTTAACGTGAATGACCTTGCCCTCGTAAGTTTCCATTTCCTCGGAAAGATCACGGTACCACAGGGCGAAATCGTCTTCCTCGATCTCAATGACGGGAGCCTCCTTGTCAAAGGGCAGAGGATCCTCGATCTCATCGTACTCGATATGCCCGTCAGGGTAATCGTAGGAAATGGCGGCACGGCGGGAGATACCTCGGATGATCCTGTGTATTTCATTCTTGTCGATGTCATCGGGGGTTCGGGTCAGCACCACCATTTCGCAGTTCATGAGCTTATCCACCATGAGGGAGCGCATATTCTGATTGTAGGTGATGAAGGTTCTGGCCTCGGCAAACATCATCTCCTGGAAAATAGCCCAGTTGGCGGGCATATTCTCGTAAAGAGTGGCAAGCGGCCACATGCCGTTGTACTCAATGATGACGCGGTCGGCCTTGCACTTTTTGGCCATTGCGGTGAGGTTTTCGGCGGTCAGGTCTTCAGGATCCTCAATGAGCTGAAGAAAGCAGTTTTTGGAGGCAAAGGCAGAGGGATCCAGATCGTCCACGCCCTCCTCGCATTGAATAATGAGGGTCTTGTCGGGGGAATTGAATTGCTCGCTCTCCATGGACTCCTGGATCATGTGGGTCTTGCCGCCCTCCAGAAAGCCGGTAAAGAGGTAGACGGGAATTTTGTAAGCCATAGTTTTTCCTTTACACTTGTTTTTTATAAGCCTCTCCTTCAGGAAGAGGTGTCACGCCATGGGCGTGACGGAGAGGGCGAATCCTGCCTGTATCTTCCCTCTCACCCGCTTCGCGGGAGCTCTCCCTCAGGGAGAGCCTTTTTGGGGGAGATCAACCCAGCTCCACACCGAACAGCTCGGACAGGGCGGGGATGTTCAGGTTTGCGCCAATGATGCAGAGGCGACCGATCACAGCGGCTCCGCCCTCCCGGACGTCGGGCTCACCGGGGACATAATCGAAATGGATCCAGCTACCGCCATCGGTAGCGGGTAGAATTCCCTTGGCGCGAAGAACGATGCCGTAGGTCTCCTCATTGACGAGGGCGTTCAGCTTCTCGGTCATGGCGGCGCGGTCAAAGGCGGCGGTGGTCTCGGTGCCACAGCTTACGAAAACCTCGTCTGCATGGTGGTGACCATGCTTATGATCGTGGCCGCAGCAGCACTCGTCGTGATCGTGGTGATGGTGATGCTCGTGGTCGTGATCGTGACCGCAGCACTCCCCGTCGTGATCGTGGTGGTGATGATGCTCATGGTCGTGACCGCAGCAGCACTCGTCGTGATCGTGGTGATGGTGATGCTCGTGGTCGTGACCGCAGCAGCACTCGTCGTGATCGTGGTGGTGGTGATGCTCATGGTCGTGGCCGCAGCAGCACTCCTCATCGTGACCGTGGTGGTGATGATGCTCGTGGTCGTGAGCCTCCTCAGCCAAGCGAGCCAGCTCACACTCAAGCGTATCGGTACGCTCCATGGCCTCCAGGAGCTGCGCGCCCGTCAGATCGTTCCAGGGGGTGGTGACGATGACGGCGGTGGGATTATGCTCACGGAGCAGAGATACGGCTGTCTCGATCTTAGCGGCGGCGGTGGTATCAGTATGGGACAGGATGATGCAACCGGCGTTCTCTACCTGATCGTTGAAGAACTCGCCGAAGTTCTTCATGTACATCTTGCACTTGCCTGCGTCCACTACCGTGGTGAATCCGTTCAGCACGGCGCCTTCGGTGGCGGCGCCCTGTACGGCACGGATGACGTCGGAGAGCTTACCCACGCCCGAGGGCTCGATCAGGATACGGTCGGGAGCGTACTCGGTCAGCACACGGGACAGAGCCTTGCCAAAATCCCCAACCAGAGAGCAACAGATACAGCCCGAATTCATTTCGTTGATCTGAATACCTGCCTCGGAGAGAAAGCCTCCGTCGATGCCGATCTCGCCAAACTCGTTCTCGATCAGCACCAGCTTCTCGTCCGCATAGGCCTCGGTGATGAGCTTCTTGATCAGCGTGGTCTTACCGGCACCCAGAAAGCCGGAGAAAATGTCAATTTTCGTCATGATAATTCCCTTCTATTTAATGAAATACTATTTACCGTTTGAAAAAAGATTCTCATTATATTATACTCCTTTTCCCCCCGGTTGTCAAGTCCTTTATAGGAAAAAAGCACCCCGCCGACAAGCTCGGCGAGGCGTTTGGAAGGCGGGTCTTTCGGTTCGTCCGTGATTCAGGGCCTTGGAGGCTTCTCCCCCGCAAAATCGGGGGTGTAGGCCTTGGTCGCGGCCTCCTTCCCTTGGCTGAATCCCTTCAGCCCCAGCCTCTCGGCCTCCTCCAGCACCGAGGAATACTCAAAGTCGGTCACACGGCGGTGGAGGTTCTTATAGGGAGCGTCCATGGCGAAATCGGGGGTGTACTGACGCATGATAGACACACGGATATCCTCGGGGGGCAGGATCCTTGCCACGTGTCGCAGGACCTCCAAGGAATCCTTACGACACCCGGGCAAAACGAGATGACGGACGATGACTCCCTTTCGGGCAAGGCCGTTCTCCTCCGTGTATGCCCCCGTCTGTCGGTACATTTCGGTCACGGCCTCGGTGGCACGGGCCGGATAATCGGGAGCGGATGAGTAGTCTCTTGCCAAATCGGAGGAGAAATACTTGAAATCGGGCAGGTAAATATCCACCAATCCCTCCAGCATCCGCAGAGTCTCCACCGACTCATACCCCCCACAGTTCCAGACCACGGGAATACCGAGGGTGGACTTGATCCTCTTCAATATACGGGCAATGATGGGAGTATAGTGGGTGGGGGTGACGAAATTGATATTGTGAACGCCTTGATCACGAAGGAGCAGGATAGCGTTTTCCAATTCGGCTTCAGTGTAGACCGTACCAAGCCCCTCCCGACTAATGACCCGGTTCTGGCAAAAGATACAACGCAGACTGCATCCCGAAAAAAAGACGGTTCCCGAGCCTTTCGTGCCGCTGATGGGGGGCTCCTCCCACATATGGGGGGAAATGCGGGCGATACGAAGCTCCTCCGTCATACCACAGACACCGACCTTCCCTGCCGTACGGTCAACACCGCACCGACGGGGACAAAGTGTGCAGGCGGTCATGGAATTTTTTGGTAAAGAGTTCATGAAATACTCCTATACGGTTTTACTGGCTCTATTATACTACCATACACAATTTTTTTCAAGTTTTTTCAAGATTTTTCCTTTACAAAATTCAAGAGATGTGGTATAATACAAATTCGGGTTCTATTCCCGCCCATTCTGACGAAAGACGCCCTCGGGCGAAAGGTACTGCCATGGCTTCGTTTGATTCCGTCACCCGATCCCATCCCATCCGCACGGCTGAGATCCTGTGCGTGGGCACCGAGCTTTTGCTGGGCGACATCGTGAACACCAACGCCGCCTTCCTTTCAAAGCGCCTGGCATCTCTGGGCATCGCCGTCTACCATCAAACCGTGGTGGGCGATCATCCCGAGCGACTCCGCACGGCCTTGACCGATGCCTTTGAGGGGCGCGGCCGTCCTGCCGCCGATCTGGTAATCCTTAGCGGTGGGCTGGGACCTACCTACGACGACCTCACCAAGGAGACCGTAGCCACCTACTTTGGACGGAGCATGCTTCTCCACGAGGAATCCCTGACCGCTATTCGGGATTTCTTCACCCGCACGGGACGAACCATGACGCCCAACAACGAAAAGCAGGCCATGATGCCTGAGGGCTGTGTGATCTTTCCCAATCACTACGGTACCGCCCCCGCTCTTGCGGTGGGTGACGATACCCGTACCGCCATCATGCTACCGGGTCCACCCGTTGAGCTGATCCCCATTTTCGACGAGATGGTGATTCCCTTTTTGCGTCAACACACCGAGGGTGTGCTGGTCAGCCGCAATATTCATATCATGGGACTGGGAGAATCCGCCGTGGAGTCCATCCTCCACGACATGATGGTGTCCTCCGAGAATCCTACGGTGGCTCCCTACTGCAAATCGGGCGAGGTGCGTCTTCGCATAACCGCCAGGGCTCAAAGCGAGGCCGAGGCATCCGCCCTTTGCGATGCGACGGTATCCCGCATCCGAGAGAATCGGGACATCAATCCACATATTTACGGTATCGACTGCGACAACATCGAAACCGCCTTGGTGCGGTATCTTTCCGACCGAGGATTGACGCTGGCCACCGCAGAGTCCTGTACGGGCGGCATGGTTGGCCAACGCATTACGGGAGTTTCGGGCGCTTCTGCCGTATACCTCGGCGGCTTCGTGACCTACACAAATGAGGTTAAGATCAACCAGCTGGGAGTCTCCCCTGCCACTATCGCCGCTCATACCGAGGTCTCGGCTGAGACCGCTTGTGAGATGGCTGAGGGCGCACGTAAGCACTTGGGAGCGGATATCGGTATCTCCACCACAGGCTACGCAGGCCCTACGGGTGGGACTGAAGAGAATCCCGTCGGCACGGTTTTCGTGGCCGTTGCCACAAAAAACGGGACAACCTCCCACCGTCTCTACTACCCGAGCAGATCCCGTGGGTACATCCGCGAGGCGGCTGCCTCCCGTGCGATGATGGAAACTCTACGAGCCGTAATGGGCGAGGGCAATCACTGACTATATACCTTTTTTACGGGTACAATATAGATAATTGAAGAAGCCGTCTCCATACAGGAGATGACAGGAGGTTTTTACATGGCTAACTTTAAGAAGATCGGAATTCTTTCCTCGGGTGGCGACGCCCCCGGCATGAACGCCGCCATCCGCGCGGCTACCAGACGCGCCCTGAGCCAAGGCCTGGAGGTCGTCGGCATTCTTGGCGGTTACGCGGGACTTCTGAACGCCGCAGACGAGGCGGATCTCGACGTGGTACGTCAGAAATATCTGCGCCCACTTAACTCCTCCAGCGTGTCCAATATCGTGACCCGCGGCGGTACTATTCTGTACTCCAGCCGTTGCCCCGAGTTTGCGACTCCCGCCGGCATGGATAAGGCTCTTCGCGCCTGCGAGCGATTCAATATTGACGCCGTTATCGCCATCGGCGGCGACGGCACCTTCCGTGGCGCCACCGATCTGACCAACCACGGCATCCCCGCCATCGGTATCCCTGCCACCATTGACAACGATATTTCCGCCACCGAGCAGACCATCGGATTCGATACCGCTCTGAACACCGCTCTGGGTCTCTTCGATGCTCTCCGTGACACCGCCGAGTCCCACGCTCGTTGCATCGTCACCGAGGTTATGGGTAACAAGTGTGGCTTCCTGTCTCTGTATCTGGGTCTGGGCACAGGTGCTATTTCGATTGCCATTCCCGAGGTAGAGTTTGACCGTGAATACGCCATCAAGAAGATCCGTGAGGCCCGTGAGGTTTACGGAAAGCGGGGTATCCTCGCCATTTGCAGCGAGGGTATGCCCAAGATGAACGGAAAGAACTTCGGTGACGACTTCAAGGACGAGATCATTGCCAGGACGGGTATTGACACCCGCTTCACTAACCTCGGCCACACCATTCGAGGCGGCAACCCCACCCTCCGTGACCGTCTCACCGCTTCCCAGATGGGTGTGGAGGCCGTAAACCGCATCCTGGATAACCAATCCAATCTGGTCATGTGCGTCCACGAGAACCGCATTACCTCCTTCGACATCAACTACGCGCTCACGCTGGATCACATGTACAAGAACACCCTGAAGGACGGCGAGCTGGAAAAATTCACCGCTCAGGAGATCGCCCGGATGAAGGCGCACTGCGAGGCCAGACAGGCCAAGGTAGAGAGACTTTACCGCATGGCCTACGATATTTCCATGTAATTTTTATTTCAACACAAAAAATTTACAACTCCCGAGGATTTTTTCTGCGGGAGTTTCTTTCTTTCCTCTTGCAATTTGACAAGATATGTGGTATAATAAATTGCTGTGTTCATACACTTGCATGCAAGCCTATGAACAACAATACATCATTAGGAGGTTTTTTTCATGATGAAAAAACTGCTTTGCGTCCTTCTGGCTGCTTTGATGCTGGTCTGCACGCTGGCCTCCTGCGCCAACGGTCCCAATGGTCCTGTGACCAGCGAAACCACCACCGCAGCAGGTACCGGCCCCGCCGACACCGGAGAAGTTGAATCCGAAGCGACCCTGAATGTTCCCGACACTCGCTACGAGGACGAGGAGCTGTGCTTCCTGACCCGTGACGAGGGTCTGTGGTCCACCGTAGAGATCTTTGCCGAGAACCAGACCGCTAATTCCGACAACATCAACAACGCCGTTTTCGAGCGTAACGACCGTATTTATCAGAACTACGGCGTAATCGTCACCGAGCTGAAGAAGGTAACTCACTCGGAGCACAACACCACAGTCTCCAAGGAGGTATCCGCTCCTTCCGGCGACTTCCAGGCCATCATTACCAACACCGTCAACTCCGCCTCCTACGCCACCAGCGGCTATCTGTGGAATCTGTATTCCGAGGAAATCGAGTATCTGAACGTGAACAACCCCTGGTGGGACGTCAACATGGCTCAGGGTATGTCCATCGACGATAAGCTCTACTTTGCCACCGGTGACCTGCTCACCGCTGACAACGATGCTACCTTCGTCATTTTCTTCAACAAGGAAATTGCTGAGGAAAAGAACGTTCCCGATCTCTATTCCCTGGTTTCCAACAAGGAATGGACCATGGATAAGTTCTACGAGTTCGAGGTACAGGTCACCGAGCAGAGCGCCGATGGCAAGCTCGCCTATAACGAGGGCACCTACGGCTTTGCCTACACCGTTGACTCTCCCTCCTGCATGCTCTTCTCCGGCGGTGTCACCATGTGTACCAAGGACGAGGATGATATCCCCGTATACGCTCTGAACGTTGATCTGGCTCAGAACATCGTCGACAAGGGCAAGCTGCTCTTCTCCTCGGATGTGGCCGTAGATATCACCGCTCCCAGCGACGGTACCGATATCGTTACCGCAGGACAGAAGGCTTTCGGCGAGAGCCACGCTCTGTTCTTCGGCGAGGTCATGCAGAGCGTCACCCGTCTGCGCGGCTACGAGGCTGACTTCGGTATTCTCCCCTACCCCATGTACTCCGCTCAGCAGGGTAACTACTACTCCATGATGCACATGACCGCTTCCGTTGTATCCATTCCCAGAAGCGTAAACGCTGATGATGTGGTCATGGTCAACTCCATGATCGAGGCTATGGCATACCATGCCGTTGACACTCTGACCAAGCAGTACTACGACATCAACCTGAAGACCAGAGATGCCAGAGACGAGCAGTCCGGTCCCATGATCGACATGATCCTGGCTAACCGTGTTTGCGACCTGTCTTACTACTACGCTTGGGGTGGCGGCGCATTCCAGCAGATGGCTGCTTGCCTCCTGCCCACCGGATCCTCCAGCATCGCATCTATGGCCAGGAGATTCGGAAGCCAGATCGAGCGTAACATCACGCAGCTTCTGAGATCTATGGATAAGAACGATTAATTTTGTTCCCTACATATCCCGCCTCCCATGAGGCGGGATATTTTTACACACAAAAAGCCTCGGCAAATTTGCCGAGGCTTTTTCTATGCGTATGAATCAGCGGTTCAGAATCAGCTTGGTCAGCTCTACGGGCTCTACAATGCTATCGCCCTTATAGACACGCATATTGCCGGAGGCGATCTCGTCGATCAGCACGACCTCGCCATCCTTGGTGTAGCCAAACTCAAACTTGATATCCCACAGGTCAAGGCCGATGGTGCGAAGATCATCAGCCACGATGTTGGTGATGGCGATGGTCTGCTTCTTCATGGTCTCGAACATCTCGGGGGACATAACGCCCAGAACAGCCAGACCCTCACCGGTAACCAGAGGATCGCCCTTCTCGTCGTTCTTGAAGGTACACTCCACGTAGCCGCCCTCAATGCGCGTACCGTTCTTAATGTACTCACCGTAACGACGGATGAAGCTACCCGTAGCGACCAGGCGGCAGATGACCTCCAGGCCGTTGCCGCCCTGAGCCTTACCGAAGTTCTGTGCGGGGAGAACCTCCATGGTGGCGTTGTCCACGTCAGCGGAGACGTAGTGGGTCTTAATGCCGGCAGCCTTGAGCATCTCGAAGTAGTACACGGAGGTCTGGAGGTTGGCCTTGCCAATGCCCTCGATGGTCAGACCGACCGAGTTCTCACCGGGATCAAACACGCCGTCCTTGCCGGTACAATCGTCCTTGAACTTGAGGAGAACGTTGCCGTTTTCCAGCTCATATACATCCTTGGTCTTGCCTGCGTAAATCTTTTTCATGATTCTGCTCCTTTTAGCAAATTTCAAATGACGTTATGCCGATTCTCGGACGCACGTCGGCGCTTTTGAATCTTACTGATTCATTATAGCACTTTTCATGGAAATATGCAATATTTTTGTTGAATAAATCTGAGGTTTTACGAAAAAAATTTTTTGGATAAAATGCAAGATATCCTTACAGGAGGGGGACGCTCGCCGCCTCACAAGCCTTTACGGTATCGGCGTCCCAGATGGAGGACTGAACCTCACCGATGTGGCAGCAGCCCATCATGAGCATACAGAGGCGGGACTGACCAATACCGCCGCCGATGGTCAGGGGCAGCTCGTTGTTCAAAAGCATCTTGTGGAAAGGAAGGTCTCTGCGATCATCACAGCCGGATATGGTGAGCTGGCGATCCAGTGACTCGGCATCCACACGGATGCCCATGGAGGAGATCTCCAAGGCGCGACCCAGCACCTCGTCCCAGAAGAAGAGGTCGCCGTTGAGCTGCCAGTCGTCGTAGTCGGGGGCGCGGCCGTCGTGGCGGTTGCCCGATTTCAGCTTGCCGCCGATCTGCATGATAAAGGCGGTATGATGCTCCTTGACAAAGGCTTTTTCTCTTTCGGAGCCCGTCTTCAGGTCGGGGTACATATCCTCCAGCTCCTGGGAGGTGACAAAAGTCACGTTCCGATCCAAGGTGGTGGTGAGCTGGGGGAAACGCACGCGAAGCTGATCGTTGGTATCGCAAATGGCGCGGACAATGGCGCGGACGATGAGCTGAAGGTATTCAATGGTACGGGTCTCGGGGGTGATGATCTTCTCCCAGTCCCATTGGTCTACGTAGATGGAGTGGATGTTATCCAGCTCCTCATCACGGCGGATAGCGTTCATGTCGGTGTACAGACCGTGACCCACGGTAAATCCGTAGCGCTTGAGGGCCAGACGCTTCCATTTAGCCAGAGAGTGTACCACCTCGGCCTCCTCCCCAATGGCGGGGACGTCAAAGGAAACGGGGCGCTCGTAGCCGTTGAGGTTATCGTTCAGACCCGATGCGTCGGTAACGAACAAAGGAGCAGACACACGCTTGAGGTTCAGGGCGTTCTGGAACTCGGTCTGGAAGTGGACTTTGATGTAGGAAATAGCGCGCTGAGTATCATAGGCATCCAGCGCAGGGCGGTAGCCCTCGGGGATATAGCACTTATTCATGAAAATTCCCTCCTCGGGAAAAATAGATGGAACTATTATAGCACATTTCGCCGGTAAAGTCAAGGGAGAACAGGGACTTTTTCCCATCTCCGTTACAGCTTCACGGGAATGGGTGAGTCGGGGGTGACGGACAGGCGGAAGCTTCCGTCGGGCATGGGGCGCGCTTCCACCCTGCAATCCACGGCCAGGATCCTCACCCCCGCCTCCTGCGCCTCCCGAAGGGCATCCCCAAAGGCGGGATGGGTCTCATGGTTGGGGCGAAGGGCAGTGATCTCCTTCATTTGTATCACGAAGAGGATATAGGCAGGGTGTCCCGCCTTCGCCAGATCGGTGAGTTCTCGGATATGCTTGATCCCCCTCTCGGTGGGGGCATCGGGGAAATAGGCGATCCCTTCCCTCTCCAGCGTACAGCCCTTGACCTCCAGGTAGACCGTGGGGGTGTCGGGAGAGGAGATGGCAAAATCAAAGCGGGATGCACCGTGGGTCACTTCCCTCTTAAAAACCGAATCCGCAGAGAAAAGGCCGCTTTTCGGCAGCCACTCTGCGGCGATATGATTGGGGGCCTGAGAATCCATGTTGATGAACAGGGTTGTACCGTCGGGGCGCACCTTCTCCACCGCCACCAGATCAAAGGGGGTCTTGCGGGTCGGATTCTCTGCGGCGGCCAGGTAGACGGTAGCGCCTGTCGGGAGAAGCTCTCGGCATCTCCCCGTATTCTTGACGTGGACGGTGATCTCCTCGCCGCCAAGCTCCACAAGGGCAATGAAACGGTTGGGGCGGGACAGGAATTTTGCTTTCACAATGGGGGTGGAGTAGGTCATTTCTTCCCCTCCTTTCCGAGTGCCTCCGGGATGAGCCGATCCAGCCATGCGTCACAGCCCTCGTCGATATCTCGGTAGGTCACGTCAAAGCGGCTTGTGTACCACGGGTCGGCCACGTCGCCGCCCCGAGCCGTAGGCTCCATGAAGCGATGCACCTTGCCCTCGGGGTCGCTTCCTATAATACGGGTAAGGTTGCGGATATTGTTCCCGTCCATGCAAAGGAGGTAATCGTAGGCGGTATAGTCCGCCCTTGTGACCTGCACCGCCCGCTTTCCCTCGCAGGTGATGCCGTGCCTTTCCAGCTCACGCCTTGCGGGGGGATAGACGGGATTGCCGATACCGTTCCGGATCTCCTCGGTGGAGGTAGCGGCAGAGGCCACCGAGAAGAGGTGGGACAACCCTCGCTCGGCGGCCTTTTTGCGGAATACGAATTCCGCCATAGGACTGCGGCAAATGTTACCGTGACAGACAAATAGGATTCGAATCATAAATTACAACTGTTTCTTATTGAAGATCGTGAAGCTAACAGCCAACAGAACAAGAGTCATGGCGGCGGTGACGATCAGGGCGGCTATATATTCATCGGGCTCCTTGAGTCCGTAGATCAGAGAATTGCCGTCGGTTAGGAACGTGGGAAGATACTTGGCGGCCTTGGGGATCATACTGCAAAGGTAGGAGGCAAGGACGATCCCTCCCGTTCCCACCAGAACCCCCGTGTTGGTGCTGCGCAGGGTGGAGAACCATACCACGAGGGAGATAACCCACAAACCGAATACCCACCAGAATACCACCGAGGGCATAAGATGCCGGACAACAGAATTATCCCAGTAGTAGACCGTGTAGGCATAGGTGATGCCGAAATACAACCAGTAGGAGGCCGTCCACATCATCATCAGGGTAAAGGTCTTGGATAGTACCGCCTTATAGCGGTTCAGTCCCTTGGTCAGGGACAAAATCAGGGTGCCGGAGCGAAATTCCTTGGTGAAAATACTACTTTCAAGCAGAACAAAGGCAATGAGCGCCATGGGGACGTTCTTGAAAAACTGCATCCAGGAGTCCAAAGCCGTGATGGTCACGCTTGTGACGATCATACCGCTCTCAGCCAAGGAGTCCGCCATCTGCTCCATGAGCCAGGGTGTCAGCTTGGCGATAGCGGGATTCATGATACCAAAGAGGGAGAACAGAATGCCCAGGAACAAAACCTTTCCCGAGCGGACCTGATCGGTAAATTCTTTCTTCGTGAAGGCGATGAGAGATCTCATTTCTTGGTCACCTCCATGAACAGGGATTCAAGGGTAGGCTCCATGCGATCCAGTCTCAGGGGAGAGATTCCCTCGTTTGCCATGAAGCGCATCACGTCAGACACCGAAGCGTCCCCTTCGCAGAACACCAGTTGATTGTCGTCGGCCTTCTCCATAGAGGGAAATGCACGAATGATGGCGGCAAGGTGGTCATCGGATGCCGTCTCAAGCAGGTATTCCTCCCTGCGGAAGCGAGTCTTGATCTCCGACAGCTTGCCCTGTGTTTCCACCACGCCGTTATTCAAAAAGGCCACGTCGGTGCAGATGCGCTCCACGTCGGATAAGACGTGGGTAGAGAACAGGACGGTGGTCTGCTCCCGCACGGACAGGAGAATGTCCAGTATCTCCTTGCGTCCCACGGGGTCAAGAGCCGAGGTAGGCTCGTCGCAGATGAGAAGCTTAGGGCTATTGAGCAGGGCTTGGGCGATACCCAGACGCTGCTTCATACCACGGGAAAAGCCCCCTATGCGATGCTTTTCGTCCTTCAGGCCGACCAGCTCCAAAAGCTCGGTGCGACGCTGCCTGTTCTCAGCTGCGGTCAGTCCCGTGATCTCACCGCAGAAGGCGAGGTATTCCTCGGCTGTCATGAAGGAGTAGAACTCGGGGACGTCGGGCAGATAGCCGATATGACGGTTCGTGGCGGTCTGCCCGTAAACGACCTGCTCACCGTTTACGGTGATCTCGCCGCCGTCGGCCTTGAGCAGTCCCAGCACCGTTTTCATGGTGGTGGTCTTACCCGATCCGTTCTTACCGATAAAGCCGAAGATGCACCCCTCGGGCACGGACAGGTTCAACCCCCGCAAAACTGCCTTATCCCCGAATCGCTTTTGCAGATTCGTGATGCGCAGCATATCCATCATGCATCCTCCTTACCCAGAATGAAGTACAGGATAGGACCAATGAAATTCATAAACACGAGGGTAATGACCAGCCACAAGACACGGCTTCCCCGCTTGTAGGTGTTATGAGTCAGGATGTGGTACAGGGTGAAGCCCAGCAGGGCGAACTGCGCCACGATCAACGGAATCAGGAACGGAAGAAATTCCAGCAGCTTGCTCAGTTCATTCATTGCTCTTTTCCTCCTTGCGGGTATTTTCCGCATAGATCTCCACGCACAGACCCTTACGGCCGCAGGTGGGACAGGTCAGCTTGCGCATACGGGGGGTGTGGTACGCCCAGAACATCTCCTTGAACGTGCTTTTGAATACCGTGTGACATGCGGGACAGATATAGGCGACATGTCTGAAATAGTGGATGGACACAATGATGCCCCACGGAATGGCCACCAGTCCCCACAGAATAAACAGCCACCAAAGGCCGTGGGTGATCGTCAAAATAATAGCCGCCCATTGGAGCAGGGTTACGGGAATACCCGTCCACACCATGGTCCAACGCATTTTGGAAAGTTGATTTCTTTGCTTCATCGTGTGCGCTATGTCTCCTATGGATTCAACGGAAAAATTCTCTATCTCCTTCAGCTCTCGCTTGATCCCCTCCAGAAGCTCCAGTTTGGTCTGGCGCTCGGTCAGCTCCTCTCGCAGAGTTCTCTCCTGCTCGTCCAGAAGGATGGAAATGATGCCCGCCGGATTTTCATCCGAAAGCAGAGCCGAGATGCTGTTGATGGGAAGCCCCACCTCATGAAGGAAGCAAATAACGTGCATCCGCTTCAGATCCGCTTCAGAATAGAGACGGCGGCCTCCCTCGGACAGGGTACTGGGGACGAGGATGCCTCGGTCATCGTAATACTGAACCGTGCACACCGACACACCGCAGAGCCTTGCGATCTCGCCCGTTGTATAGAGAATCATTTTTTCGTTTGGTTGCGACATAGCTCTCACCTCCTAACACCGCCATTATAGCACATTACGCCGCGTCACAAGCAATACCTCACGCAGGAGGACTTTTTCAGAAAGTCGATTTTTTTGCGTTTATACCATTTTCGGTTTGCATTTACCGAGGATGCCGCTCGCGGATCACCCCGAAGGCCTCGTCGGCTACCTCCACCGTCTCCGCGATGTCGGCATCGGTGAGGGCGGCGTTGATGAAGTGATTGTGGTGGTTGGTGAAGAACACACCCCGCAGGACGCATTCCGCTATCCACTCCTGATGCAGCCGGAGGCTTGGATCATCGGCTATGCGGAGGTAAAACAACGAGGGTGCCCCCGTCACGCGAAGGTCGAAGCCGTACTTGGACGCAGCAGACCTTAAGCCGTCGGCCAGTTTAGTCCCTTTTTCCATGAGCAGGCGGGGGAGTTCCAGCTTTCTCATCTTCTCGATGCAGGCAATTCCAGCGGCGAAGGGAACAGCGGACATCCAATAGGATCCCGTGTAGGACATGGAGGAGACAGTGTTCTTGAGAAAGTCCTTACCACACAAGGCAGAGACGTTGTAGCCGTTGGCCAACGCCTTACAGAAGCAAATAAGATCTGCCTCAAAGCCGAAGTAGTGATCCGAGCCGGCCAGATCCAAACGGAAGCCCGCACGGACATCGTCCACAATGAGGACGGTATCGTTGGCGGTGCAGAGTCCGCGTACCTTTTTCCAAAAGCCGTCTGCGGGTAAATGATTGTCCATGAAATTGCCGTGCATGTAAGGTTGGGCGATGACAGCGGCAATCTCTCCCTTGTAGGTATCAAAGAGCTCAGCGAGCTGTTCAAAATTATTCCACTCGCAGTAGAGGTTATGCATCACGTCCTCTTCAATGACTCCCGCGTAGTCGATCTTCTGCGTCCAAGGAGCCACCCCGTGATAGTAGCCCTTGAAGAACACGATTTTCTTGCGATGGGTATAGGCACGAGCGGTCATGATGGCCAGTGTGGTGGTATCACCGCCGTTCTTGGCGAAAAATGCCCAATCAGCGGAGGCTACGGTATCCACCAGCAGATCGGCAAAGTCAATCATGACGGTGTTCGGGAGGGTGGTGCAATCCGAAATGGCTCTTTGACGGGCGGCGGCAGCATCCACGTCGGGGTCGTGGTAACCCAGGATATTGGGGCCGTAGGCGCACATGTAGTCAATGAAGCGATTGCCATCCAGATCCCAAAGATAGGTACCATCCGCCTTGGAGGAGTACAGGGGGAAGGCTTCCACAGGGATATAACATCCTTCGGCAGGGCCTTGGTGACCGTAAATGCCCGAGGGAATGACTCTGACGGCACGGGCAAAGGCCTCGCGGGATTTTTCGTACGTATTGATTTTATGCATGGTTCTTCCCTCCCTTCATGCAAGATAGATTGCCACACGATCCAGAATGCGGTTGACGTTATCCACTTGGGAGATCATACCGCTGACACGAACCTGGCCCATGCCTACGGCAGCAATGGCATTGATATTGCCGTCAAATAGATCGCGGGCGGTCTGCAGACTGTCGAAGACCATTTGAGAGGTCACGCCGCAGTCATTGGGGAACGCATTGAACACAAGGTGATGATCCTTGCAGTGGATAGCCACCGCAAGAGTATCGCCAATACCCAGTTTAATCTTTCCGTCGGTAATATGGGAGGCCGAAAACATACCCACCCTATCGTGGTTGCCGATCTGTACGATGGCGCGGCCGATGACGTAGAGCATAAGGGTGGTAGAGCGCTCAAAGAAGGCAGGATCTTGAAGCTTTTCAGGCTCCGGGCGCAGGTAAGCCGAGAGAGAGTCGGTCAGCTTGGTGAAGGCACCCAGCAGAAAGCCGATATGCTGAAAGCCGCTGACGGGGATGGGGGATCCCTTGCCGTCGATCATGCTATTGAATTTCTCGGCCGAGGGAAACCAGAGCTTGATAGAACATTTCTCTATACCCTTGACCATCTCTGCCTCACCGTCCTTGAAGATAAGGGTAGCCTTGGGACCATTCTTCACCGAAAAGCCCACGCGGATATTCTTCCCCCGTACCAGCGCGGCGGCATCGGGGTCGAGATAGAGCAGATGAGGGATAGCGCCCAGCACGGCGTAGAGGTTACAGCGAGCGAGTACGGTGGTATCTTTCATATGACGTTCCTTTCACGCGGTAGAATCGTACCTTATTATAACATATCCCGCCCCGTCTGTAAAGAGGGGGCGGGAATTTTCTTGGGGTATTACACGGTGGGCCTTCCTCTCGGGTCGGTTGGGGATCAGCCCAGCAGAATATCGGACACGAGCATAACGCAGAAGCCCACGAGCAAGGCGTATGTTGCCCCCCGCTCACTTCCGTGAGCATGGGTCTCGGGGATCATTTCGTCGCTGATGATGTAGAGCATGGTTCCCCCCGCAAAGGCCAAGGCAAAGGGCAGAATGGCGGTGGAAACCGTCACCGAGAAGTAACCGAGCAACGTACCGACGATCTCCACAAGTCCCGTTCCTAAAGCAATAATAAAGGTTCTGCCGGGCTTGATCCCGGCGGCCAGCATCGGGGCAATGATGACCATACCCTCGGGGATATTCTGCAAGGCAATACCGCCTGCGATGAGAAGGGCCTCCGCCGTATTGCCCGAACCGAAGCCAACGCCTGCGGCGATACCCTCGGGAAGGTTGTGTATGGCGATGGCCATAACAAACAAAAGAACCTTCCCCACGTTTCTGCTTTCGGGGTGGACTTCCTGATCCGTATCCGCAATCTTGTGGAGGTGGGGCACCAGTCTGTCAACCAGATTGAGACAGAGCGCGCCCACGAAAATACCCGCAACGGTCATGGACAGCGCCAAAATCTTGGCAACCACGGGGGAGGCGCTCTCCTCGGGAGTAGGAGCAAACATGGCGTATCCGTATTCCACCGAGGGCATAACCAGACCCAGCACGGCGGCGGCCAACATGACGCCCGCGGCAAAGGCTAAAACGATATCCGAAAAGCGGTGGGAGGTCTTTTTGAATATAAAACCGATCAGCGCGCCGACGACGGTGGCGCCTCCCACGCCGAGGGCTGTGAGCAGAACCATTTCCATAATGCAGTTCTCCTTGTAAATTCGCCCGAAAATAGGCGATTATTGTCAGTATATGCGGTCAGCGGTCACCCGAGCCTGTCCACAGGGAGGAGAGGTGTGTCCTCCTGTAGAAGGGATCGGACGTCCACGTCGATCTCCCAGCCCACAGCCCACACAGTAGGAGCGCTTACAGGCGGCAATAGAGCGAAAAGCACCAACATAATTTGGGGCAAAAACAGGCTTCACGGCGGTCTCCTTTCTTCGGATCCTTACACAGTCAGGCACAAATTGTGGGGGACGATCCGTCAGCCGAGGAAGCTCTCCCCTGCTAAAGCCTCGGTCTTCATGCCGAGATAATCCAACACGGTCGCCGCAATATCGGCAAAGGTCTTGCGTGTGCCCAGGTTACGGGGCGTCACAGCGTGTCCATACATGAGCATGGGGGTGTACTCACGGGAGTGGTCGGTGGAGGGGGTGGCCGGGTCGCATCCATGGTCAGCGGTGATGATGAGCAGGTCATCCTCCCCGAGGGTGGGCAGGAAATTCCCCAGCCATTTGTCAAACTCGGTGAGGGCAGAAGCATAGCCCGCTATATCGTTGCGGTGGCCGTAGACCATATCGAAATCCACCAGATTGGTAAAGCAGATTCCATTGAAATCTCTCTCGGCTACCATGGTAGTCACCGCCATCCCCTCGGCATTGCCTGCCGTGCGTATAGCCTCGGTAATACCCTGACCCACGAAGATATCGGTGATCTTACCCACGGCGATAGACTCCAGCCCAGCCTGCTTGATGGCATCCAGCATGGTGGGGGCAGGGGGCAGGATGGAATAATCATGGCGGCGGGAGGTTCGCTTGAAGGGGGAGACTCCCTCAAAGGGGCGGGCAATGACTCGGCCAACGGCATGCCGGCCGTCCCAGCAGCTCGTCAGCATCTCTCGAGCGATCTCACAGACACGGTACAGCTCCGACACGGGGACGAGATCCTCATGGGCGGCGATCTGAAACACGCTGTCCGCCGAGGTGTACACGATGAGCTTACCCGTGGAGAGATGCTCCTCACCATAGTCTCGGATGACGTCGGTGCCCGAGTAGGGTCTGTTGCACAGCACCCCATAGCCCGTGCGGCGGGTGAACTCCTCCAGCACCTCTGGGGGAAATCCATCGGGGTAGGTGGGCAAGGGATTCGGGGATATAATGCCCGATATTTCCCAGTGCCCAATGGTGGTGTCCTTGCCCCCCGAGGCCTCGGTCATACGGCCATAGGCGGCTGAAGGAGTGGGCTTGGTAGCCAATTCGGCGGGGTTCGTTACGCCATCAATATGGAGCAGTCCCAACCGCTCCAGAGTGGGGCAATCAAAGGCAGGGTGACTTCGAACGGAGCGAAGAGTATTGCTTCCCTCGTCCTTCCATTTGTACGCATCCGGCATCTCCCCGATACCAAGGCTATCGAGGACGATGAGAAAAAGGCGTTTGTTCTGATTCATAGCGTTTCCCTTCTGTCAGGCGCACGATCTCAGACGGTCTCGGTTCCCTTCTCTGTCTCGGAGAACGTAATCGTCATGTCTACCGTGGTCTTCATGGTCTGACCCTCTATCTGCAGGGTGGTCTCAATATAGTAGTGATACCCGGTGAGAACGCCGTTGGCCATAACCGCCTCGCAGTAGCCCGAGAACGTAGACATGACCGCGCCCGCCATCTCGTATTGCTCTCGGTATGCGTTCTCAAAGGCATCGCTCAGAGCAAAGCGTACGATTCCCTTTTCGGCATCTACAACCGTTATATCGCTGAAGCTCCGTGGGGTGAAGCCCTCGGGGTCTATGACCTGCGCCACGGTAGCGCGGGCATCAGCCTCAGACATGGGCTCGGTTATGCTGTCGATCAACTCATCACTCTCGGTCTGGTACACACGGACACGAAGCTGGCCGTCGGCATAGCCGGTCTTATATTCGTAGTCCTCGGTACTGTAGGACAGATCAAAGGCAAGGCCGTCCCGATTGCTGAAGGCCATCTTCTGCCGGTCGGTCATCTCGCTATCGTAGTCTCCGATTTCGGTGGACGTGACCAGTGTCGTATCCACGGCGCCGGAGATCTCATAGCTCTTATCCAGAACGCCGTCCAAGAATACGTCCACCGCCCGCAGATCATCCACCTCGGTAAAGCTCGAAAGATCGTAAGCCTCGTCCATAACGGTGCTGTTCCAGCCGTAGTAAGTATTCTCCAACGTGACTACGGGCGGAGCATACTCCACCTCGGAGTTATCAGCAAAAATGAACTCGATCTTGGTATAGGTGAGGTAGAGACGTGCGTCAGCCTGAAGGGTCATGCGGACGTCGGTGATCTCGTGCTCAGCGGTCAAATAGTAATCCACGCCCCGAAGCATATACAGGAAGGGCTTCAGTCCCTCGGCGGTAAAGCCCTCGTAGGTAGCCGTCCAGGTATTGTCGTCATTCTTTTTGCAGGTCATGGTATTGGAGTAGCCCTCGCCCACGGTGATAAGCGGGGCTTTTGCGTTTCTGTACTGATTGAAGGCGCTGTAATCCTCCAAGGACACGGAGGACTTGAGCTTAGTCTCGTTTCCACCCTCCTTGTTGCGGCTGAACATCACGCCGTCGACGTAGCCTGTATCTGAATAGATCACCGTACCGCCGCCCACCGTATCCACGGTGGTCTTGGCTTTTTCAACAAGGCTCATACCGTTTCGGTCTGAAACGAAGGTGACGGCGGCCTCGGTGGTCTGCTTATAGGCTACGCCGTTGATGGTAGCCTCCAGCACCGTAGTCTGCTCATAGGTCATCGATGATGCGTAGCTCATGTTTAGGTCGGTGATATAGTAGAAATATTCGGCGCGCTGAGGCTCCTCCATACGCTCAAGGCGAGCGGATGCCGAGCAGGAGGTCATGGAGAGGGCCAACGAAAGGAGCATGGCGCAGACGATAAGGAGAGAGATAAGTTTCTTCATAACAGGGATCCTTTCCGAGGGAAATACACATACGGCGTACAGCGCAGATATATCCATAATATTACAGATTTCCTAAAATTATTTTACTACATAATTGTAAACCGTATGTGTCCAAACAGAGATTTCACACAGAAAACTTTTCTCCTTTCCTCCCAGCGTGTTGACAAACGCTACCGAAAAGAGTACAATAAAGAAAATCTTTTCCGTATGAAGCATCAAGAGGATGGAGGATTGATATGGATCTTTTATGGCTTTGGATCGTGCTGGGTGTTATGGGCTTCCTCGCTCTGGCAACCCTCACCACCGCTTTTATCTGCTACCGCCTCATGCTCTACTCGGGGCCCCGCAGATTACCCGGGGAGGGTGAGTACGAGATCCCCGTGGGGGATATTTACACCGCCTTTCGTGACGATATGATCGCCTGGACGAAAATGATCCGCGCCTTTCCCTACAAAGAGTACGCCATTCAATCCCACGACGGGTTGACACTTAGAGCAAAATTCTACGAATACGAGGCAGGAGCGCCCATCGAGCTGATGTTCCACGGCTACCGCGGATACGCCGAGCGAGACCTGAGCGGCGGTGTGGAGCGTTGCTTCCAGCTGGGCCACAGCGCCCTGCTCATTGACCACCGAGGCGCAGGTCTGTCCGACGGAAATCTCATTACCTTCGGTATCCTGGAGCGGAGAGACTGTCTTTCTTGGGTCGATTTCGCCGTAGAAGAGTTCGGCTCTGACGCAAGACTCATTCTCTCGGGCATTTCCATGGGCGCCACCACCGTCATGATGGCCGCCGGGACAGACCTTCCCTCTCAAATTCAGTACGTGCTGGCCGATTGTGGCTACACCTCCCCCAAGGAGATCATCTCCAAGGTCATGGTGGATATGAAGCTTCCTCCCCGCCTGCTCTACCCCTTCGCCAGCATGGGAGCAAGACTCTTCGGACACTTCAACCTCAATGAATATTCCCCTATGGAGGCCATGAGAGAGTGCAAGATGCCCGTGGTCTTTGCCCACGGAGACGCCGACGATTTCGTCCCCTACGACATGAGCGTACGTCTGTTCGAGGCCTGTACGGGACGGCACAAAAAGCTCGTAACCATCCACGGAGCGGGACACGGTCTCGCCTTCCCCGTGGCTCAGGAGGAATACGTGGAGGCGCTTAAGGAATTTAAGCGCGAGTGCGGGTTTGATTTTTAAAAGGAAGAAGGAAAAGGGATCGCCGAGGCGGTCCCTTTTTGGGTGGAATTTGATGAAAAAGATATAGTGGATCAATGAGTATAAAAACGAATGATTTTTCTCCAAGCAGGTTCAATCTTACAGGTGTTTTTTCCTTGCAACCAATGCAAAGCGATTGGTATTTAGATTCCAATTATAAAAAGCTCGCATTGCTGGAGGGCGCAACTATTCAAGTGTGACGTGAGTTAGCTGCCGAGAGCGACCATTTGGTCGCTCTCGGCGGTTTCGTTGTAGACATATTCACAATTTTATGATATAATATACTCAAATCCGAATGATAGGTGGTTCGCATGAAAACAATCGCAATTATAGATGATGATATACACATCGGCAATATGCTTGAGGAAGTCCTCTTAAAAGAAGGCTATGGCACACTTCGCGCCTACTCGGGAACGGAAGCTCTGATGTTGCTTTCAAGTAAAACACCCGACCTCATATTGCTCGATCTTATGCTCCCCGGACTGTCGGGGGAGCAGATACTACCCAAGATAAAAAATATTCCCGTTATCGTCGTGAGTGCCAAGATCGACGTGGATAATAAGGTGGATTTGTTGCTTGGCGGTGCGGTAGATTACGTAGCAAAGCCGTTCAATACAAAGGAGCTTCTTGCGAGAATTTCGGTAGCTTTGCGGAACACGACTATTCAGACCACACTACTGCATTACGATACGATTACTTTGAACACGGCGAACTATGCCGTGACGGTCGGTGATGAGGATTTGAAGCTAACGAGAACGGAATACGCTATTCTGAAATATCTGATGCTGAACAGTACGCAGGCGGTTTCTAAATCGCAACTGCTTGACCACATTAGTCTTGATACTCCCGATTGCACCGAAAGCTCGCTGAAGATCCACGTCAGCAATCTCCGCAAAAAGCTCCGTGATGTTTCGGGCAAGGACTACATTGAAGCGGTATGGGGTATCGGCTTTAAGTTGACAAAATAAATCTTTACGAAATCTTAACCATTTTCTTTACCGCTATCTTTACGCTTTTATTATAGAATGGCAGCACCAAAATTTTTAGGAGGTCTGAAATGGAATACGTACTTACGACCTCGGCGCTGTCAAAGACTTATCGCAAGTTTGAAGCACTGAAGGACTTAACAATGCACATTCCCAAGGGAGCTATTTATGGCTTCGTGGGAAGAAACGGCGCGGGTAAAACTACCCTTATCCGTGTGATTTGCGGCTTACAAGAGCCGACGTCGGGAAAATATGCGATTTACGGCATATCGAATAAAGACCGGCAAATAGCGAAATCAAGACACAGAATGGGTGCGGTAGTTGAAACGCCCTCTATCTATCTTGATATGACCGCAGAGGATAATTTGAAGCAGCAGGCTCTCGTTCTCGGTCTGCCGAGCTACGACAACATACCCGAAATCTTAAAGCTCGTAGGACTTGAAAATACGGGTAAAAAGAAAGCTCGCAATTTCTCGCTCGGTATGAAGCAAAGACTTGGTATTGCCGTAGCTCTGATCGGCAATCCCGATTTTATTGTGCTTGACGAGCCTATCAACGGTCTTGATCCGCAAGGTATCGTTGAGATAAGAGAGCTTATTTTGAAGCTCAACCGTGAACACGGTATTACCGTGTTGATTTCAAGCCATATCCTCGGAGAGCTTTCCAAGCTCGCTACGCACTATGGCTTTATAGAAAAAGGACACATCGTAAAAGAAATAAGTGCCGATGAGCTTGAAGCGGCTTGCCGCAAATGTGTTTGCGTAGAAGTAAGTGATACCAAAATTTTGGCACGTGTACTTGATGAAATAGGGATGGATTATGAGATCATAACTGACCGCACAGCCAATATATATGGTGAGATCACGCTTTCCGCACTTGTATTAGCTCTCGCAAGGGAAAATTGCGAATTGATCTCCTCGCATGAGCAAGACGAAAATCTTGAAACCTATTTTATCAACCTCGTCGGAGGTGGAGAAAATGGTTAATCTTCTGCGTTCCGGTTTTTTTAGATATTTGCACAGTACGATTTTTAAGATTTGCTCCGTATTGACTTTGGCTATAGCTCTGCTATTTTCATATAGAATCTACCGCGCAGCCGAACTGAATGAATTTTGGTTTGTGTTCGGAACGATTACTTTTACCATTCTGATTACATTTATGATCGGAACCGAAACCTCAAAATGTATTAGAAACAAGATCCCGACGGGCTATACAAGAACACAAATCTATTTTGCGGAACTCATATTGGCGAATGCATTTGTTATCTTGTTTTTTATTGTGTTTCTTGTTGTTGCAGTTTGCTTGAATGTTCGCTTATTATCACATACACCCTTAAAGCTTGCGCTTCAAGCCATATTCGGATTTCTTTGTATGGCTCTTTTACTTGCCAATGTTGTTGCATCTCTGTCCTGTATGATAAGTGCCAAGACAGCTTCTACCATTGTTTGTCTTGTTATGATTATAGTGTTATTCCTTACAAGTGCTATCGTTGTTGCAATGCTCGATCAACCGGAATTCCATAAAGTTGGTGCTTTGGAAAACGGTGGGGAGATGGTTTATTGGAAAGAGAAAAATCCTAACTATGTAGATGAACCGTGGCGGAGCGTGCTGACTTTTTACCGTGATGCAAACCCTTACGGTCAAAGGGCAGAATATGATGAAATCCTTGTTCCGTTTCTATACTGCGATGAGTCTTGGGAAAAAGCGATGGAGGCAACAGCAAATACAATCGGGAACGATTTTCTAAAGAGAGAAATATCTGAAACCGAGCAAGATTATCTGAACAGCATACCTTTTGCAATCATTGCGCCGATACCTTTTTTTATTCTCGGCGGATGGTTTGTATTCCGCAAGAAATCTTTTAAGTGAGGTGGCGGATATGAGCAAATTATTACGAGCGAGATTTCGTCGGTGTTTCAAAAGTCTTATATTCTGGCTCTCACTTGTTGCTTCGGTTGTTCTTGGCTTTTTATCCGGCGTTAGAGTAAGAGAGGATTATACACTCGATGATATATACATTATTGCGGGCTTTTTGATATATGCGATATTGTTGTCCCTTATGATTGGCAGAGAATTTGGTGACGGAGCTTTTCGTAATAAACTTATCTCGGGACATACGAAAGGCAAAATATTCTTTAGCGAGTACATAGTTTCAATAGTAATAAGTTTAACGCTTTGTGTCGTTTCTGCAAGTGTATTCGCATTGTTTAATATTTCTTTGTTTTATCGAATTCCAACCGAGCTGTTACTAAAATCAATTCTCGGCTTCACCTTGCTTATCGTGAGTATGGTAACTATCGTTGCAAGCATTTGTATGTTAATACAATACAGAGCGGTCATGGCTATTGTTGCTATTCTGCTTGTACTTGTTTCGTATATGGTTTCATATACGATTAAGTCAGAATTGAACAATCCCGAATTTGTGAAAAAGGTTGAATTTGTTGATGGAAAACCTACCATAACAGAAGAAACATTAGAA
>JAFXJW010000146.1 GCA_017532045.1 Clostridia bacterium
CGAAACCACAGTAAGGAGGTGTCAAGTCATGGCAAAATGTAGTGTCTGCGGAAAGGGTGTCGTTTTCGGTCAGAATGTTTCCCACTCTAACCGTAAAACCAATCGCACCTGGAAGCCCAACATTCGCAAGGTCAAGGCAGTCGTGAACGGTTCCCACAAGACCGTCGCCGTTTGCTCTCGTTGCCTGCGTTCCGGTAAGGTCAACCGTGCCTAATTAACACATATTGCGCTCAACAGTCCGCGCAAGGACCTTTCCATTTAAGGATAGAAATCGGCTATCGCCCGGGGCGATGGCCGATTCCTTTTTGCCCCTTCCTCACGAAAAAATCCTGCCCCACGGGGCAGGATTTTTTGTTGGATATTATTCCAGAACGATGATAACCTCGTCGCCGTCAGCCAGAGTCTGGTCCTTGATGGACTTGAACACCTTGGACTCCCCCTCATCGGCGAAGTAAGCCTTCCAGCTCTTACCGCCGCCGGCGCTCAGCTCACCGATGTTCTTCAGAATACCGGTGGCGTCGAAGCAGGTGATCTCCTCCTCAAACTCACCCACGCAGAACATCTCGATGGCATCGCCCAGAGTGCCGTTGCAGGTAGTGGAGCCCTCGTACTTGGTGGTGGAGCCTTCCTTGATGGTAAGCTTTACGGTAATGGTAACGTTCTGCTCGGCGGTGGTCTCCGGAGCGGTGGTGCCCTCGGTCTCGCCACCCTTATCGCAGGCAATAAAGGCGGTACTCAGCAGGCAGATAGCCATAACAATGGCCAAAATCTTCAGAAGCTTCATATTGAAATTCCTCCAAATGTTTATTTGATGATATCATTATACAACATCTTGAAAAAATTGTCAACGGCTTCCCGTGATTTTTCATTTTATAAACTGAAAAGTTTTGCAGGGTATATATAAATTGTCCTGTCAATTGTGCAAAACGACCACAAGATGACACAGGAGCAAATAGAACAGCCACAGAGTGACTGCCCCACAGAGAAGCGAGGGGAGTCGATAGGCTCGAAACCAGGACAGGACGCAAATAACCCCCGCCGCCACACCGAAAAGCAAGCATATACCTGCGAAAAACAAAAGGCAAGAGCCAAGGGAAAGACAATACCATGCCAGTGACAAAGTGACCTCCACCACCCAAAAGGTCAGTCCCTTCCAAACCGGTGTGTCGTGGCAAGACCCTCCGGAAAGGCAGGCCAGCACGTAGCCCGCCGCGGCACCCAAAAGCGCATAGCCCACCAGCCATAAAAGCCCCAGAAACCAGATCGGCGGCAGGATGGCCTCTGCCCCCAGAATGCGAAGGACGGGCAGAGGAGAGCCCACCGCAGAGGCCACGGCTATGCTCCCCGCAAGACACAGACCTCCGCCGACCAAGGCGTAGGTTTTATGAACCTTGCCGATATGCTTCATCATTTTCACACAGCATCCTCCCTCAGGTTTTTGGAAGTGTATGCGCGGGGCTGCCAAAACATGAATCATCGACGGGAAAAGCGGGCAAACCAACGGCTGATCCAAGGGAATGCGCCCCCGTCCTCCCCCTTCGGCCTGCGTTGCGAGTCGTCCTTACGGGAGGGAGTATCCTTCGGCAAGGGGTCATCGGGGATAAGGTCATCGGGGAGAGTGGGGATTCTGTTGGGGTCTGTGGGGTCATGGGGAGTCACCGTAATAGGCGGCTCCGTGTGGATAGGGCAAATACAGGTAGGCTCGCTACCCTTCACGAACCAGCCTCTTGCAAGAGCATTTTGGTTGCCGTCGGCGCAATAGGGATTGGGCAAGCATCCCGATAGGGGACAAAACTCCACCTTTACCAAAGTATCGGGCAGGGCGAAGGTCTTGATCGGGGGCATCCCGCCGTACGCCTCCTCACATATCGCCATCAGATCATCCCATATCCCTACGCAGGGATTTCCTTGGATGCCGCCCTGTCGGGAAGGGTAATCGTAGCCCATCCACACCCCCGTCAAAAGACGGGGGGTCATGCCGATATAGCGGCGGTCACAGCCCCCTTGGGTGGTGCCCGTTTTCCCTGCGGTCTCGAGACCAAGATCAGAGGTCTTTTGCAGGTAGCGGGCGGCAGTGCCTCCCATTTCAAACGAGTTCACCTCCATCAAGAGGCGGGTGAGAATGGCGGCAGTCTCCTCGGATAGAACGGTACGGGGGGCAGGAATATTTTCCAGAAGCACTCTTCCCTCCCGATCCAACACACGGTGGTAGGAGACAGCCTCCCGATAGACCCCGCCGTACAGAGCGGTATAGGCAGCGGTCAGCTCCCGTGAGGTCACCCCCACGCTCTGCTGTCCCAAGGCCAAGGAGGAAAGAGTTGAGTCATGGGCTGAGCCGGCTTCGGGCAGGATCAAGCTCTCCATACCCAGCTTGTCCCGCAAAAAGGCCAAGGACGCCCCTGTCCCCACCCTCTCCAGGACCTCCACGGCAGGGGGATTGAGGGAGCGAGCCACCGCCTCCCCCAAAGTCACCCGCCCTCGGTACAGCCCGTCGGCATTGGCCGGCCAAGGACGGTCATCCTTTTGGCCAAGAGGCTCATCTGCCAGTATGCTTCCCCACGTGATCAGCCCTCGCTCCAGCGCAGGGGCGTAGACCGACAGGGGCTTGATGCAAGAACCGGCAGGGCGGCGGGTATCGGTGGCGTAATTCTGTACGCGGTCAGCGGTCTTTGCTCCGACGCCCCCCGCCACCGCCAGAATATCCCCCGTATGCGGATCCAGGATGATGCAGGAGGACTGGGGGCGTTCTCCCTCCCCCACAGAAAAATGGGACAAATCTGCATAGTAGGCCCCCACCGCCCGTTGCAGAGCCTCGTCCTGAGCCGTCTCAATGGTCAAGCCGCCGAAGTAGACCAACCGAGCGGCGGCGGACTCGGTGTACCCCAGCCTTTGGGTCAGATCCCGTATGACGTCCGATATCACCAGATCCGTGTACCAGGAATTGACTCGCCCGTCGGGCTTGGCTGCCTTCCTCTCGGCCAGGGTCAGGGGGGATGCCGCTGACTCAGCCATCTCATCCTCTGTAATATACCCCTGCTCCGCCATACAGGACAACACAAGATTGCGACGGGCAATATGCGCCTCAGGGTGGGTCATGGGGTCATAACGGGAAGGATTTTGGGTAATGGCGGCCAGGGATGCGCACTCGGGAAGGGTAAGCTCGGATACCGATTTGCCAAAGTAGGTATCGGCGGCCATGCCCACGCCGAAGCACCCCTCGGCTAAATTCACGATGTTCAGATAAACCTCCAGCACCCGCTCCTTGCCTACCTGCCGCTCCAAATCCAGCGCCTGAAACATCTCGGTGATCTTTCGCTCGGGGGTCTGCTCGTCCCGTCCCGTGAGATTCTTCACCAATTGCTGGGTTATGGTAGAGCCTCCGCAGGTGGGATTCCCCATAATATACCCCCAGGTAGCGCGAACGGTGCGAATGACGTCCACTCCCTTGTGGCCAAAAAAGCGCTTATCCTCAATGGCAACAAAGGCGCGGATCAGCTCAGGAGGCATCTCTGTATACTCCGTATAGGGACGTGAATAGCTTCCCCCCAGCGTCCCCTGCTCGGCAGGGTGAAGCGCCCCCCCTCGGTCTGCTCGAAGAGCTGGATCGTAGGCCAGCAGGGTAGAAGGAGTGGCGGATTCCACCGATTCCAGGAGTGAAAGATCCATGCGGGCAGATGCGTAGGGGGCGACGTAGCAGGCGGCCGCCGTTATACACAAGGCAAGCATCAAAAACAGAATCGCCGCCACGGTGAGAAGCGCTCGTCTTCTTCCCCTTCTTTTTTTCGTCTGCATGTCTCTACCCCCTTGCTCCGTTGCGGTTTGCCGTATCCCGTATGCGTCATTTTTAATCAAAACGGCACACATCGTCACCTATATTCTTTCCTTCTGCCGTATAAATCACTCATTTGGCGGGCATGATAAAAGAGACAGCAACACCATTTTTTGACGCCTGAAAAACAGGCAGAAAGGAGTATCCATGAGCAAGACAGCCAAGGGCCTGTTGATCGCCGCCTTCTGTATTCTCGCCGTGTGGGCGGGACTGGCCACCCTGTATACCTACTCGGTTTCGGAGGAATTGACCATGCTTCGTCGGGAGGGACGAAGCGACATCATTTATCTGCGTTGCCGCATTCGGGATCTGGAAAGTGAGCTTTCCGCCCACTCTGAGGGCAACGCCCCCGCCCCCTCCGTTTCGGATGACGAGGCCTCCACCGATAGCGTGAAAAACGAAGTCTCCCCAGACTCTGACGGGATCACCGCCGACAAGCCTGTTAGAGACGAGGAGGCCACCGAGGGGGTCACCATCCCCACCCTGAACACCCCCGAAACCATCCCTCCCACCGAAGATGAGACTGCCGCCGAGACTGTCCCCGCCGCCCCCTACCTTGTAACCGCTCACGAAGGGATCATCGGTCTTTTTGATACCACGGGGGCGCTTCTGAAGACTGTCAACGTCTATATCATGACCCTGCCTGCGGCTGACCGAGCCGCTCTGGAGGTGGGGATCCCCGCGGGAAGCTGGGCTGAGGCTCTGCGACTCCTGGAGATGTACGAATAAAAGCAAATAAAACCCTCACCGAAGGGCGGCCTCCATAGAGGCCGCCCTTCAAATTTGGGTTTATCGGGGAGTTGGGATTCTGTACTTTTCTTTCCGTGGCGAAAGAAAAGTACCAAAAGAATCGCCACTTAAGGAAAGTACCCGGGTACTTTCCTTAAGAATCCTATCCCCTGTCCGGCGCGCCCTTTTGCCGGGGGGC
>JAFXJW010000012.1 GCA_017532045.1 Clostridia bacterium
ATATCGAGTCCCGTAGGGACATATCGACATCTTTTTTCGTCGATATACACCCTTCGGGTGTTCGATATACCGCTGACGCGGTTCGATATGCCGCTGTGCGCCTCGATATGCCCCCTGCGGGGGCGTGAGGGCTTTCAGCCCCACAAACCCCAATTTGAAATCCTCCCAAAAAGACGAAAGGAATATTCCATTATGTTTAACACCACCGATCAGACCCATCCCGTGGAGACCGCCAACGAGGTAGTCACCGCTGAGGTCAAGGTCGCCCAGAGCAGTCACAGCTCCGAAAGCAGGCTCTCCCCTGCCGCCGAGAAGCTGGCCAAGGAGCTGTACAAGAATCTCTCCATGGGCTGCGACGCCTATCTGGACATGCTGTCCCACGTACAGGACAACCGCATCAAGACCGACATCTCCGCTGCTATGTGCTACTACGAAAAGACCATGGGCAAGGTCAAAGAGTACCTTACCGATCACGACGCCCAGCCCACCGAGCGAGGCATGATGGCCAAAATGGCCACCAAGGCGGGTATCGCCATGAACACCGTCATGGACAATTCCGACAGCCACATCGCCGAGATGCTCATTGAGGGGGCAACCATGTCGGTCACCACCGCCGAAAAGCTGGCCAACCACGCCGAGGACAAGGCGGATTGCCGTGATCTGGTGGGCATCTGCCGCGACTGGGCCAAGTTCGAGCAGAACCACATCGACGCGCTTAAGAAGTATCTGTGATTTGTAGCTTATAGGTGCAAGCCCCCAACGACCCAAAAAGGCCGCCATCCCGTTGGCGGCCTTTGGCATATTCAGAGTCCCCGCGCCTTCAGGTCGGAGACCAGCTCTACATAAAATTCCCGCACGTCAAAGCCCTCCACGTTCTCCCGATTGAGATCGATCATGTCGCCGTGGGAAATACCCCGCTTCCCAACGGGGGTCAAGAGGGTGTACTTCTCCCCGAAGGGGAAAGAGGTCTCAGCCACCAGCCCGTCGTTGGGGCCGTCGAAGAAGCGGACGATGGGGTAGGCCACGTTCAAGGGAAAACGACCACCGCGCGCGCGGGGCATGAGGGAGCCCACGCTCTGGCAGTAGATGCCCTCCAGCGGGGCGGGGTTGCTCTCCCCCGCCAGGTAAGGCTCTAAGGCTCTGCATCCCGTGGCGGTAAGATTGCCCACGGCGGCCATGAAATCGGGGTCGGGATCCCCCAGCCCTTTAGCCGCCTTATTGTAGGCGGAGGCGATCCTGGACTTAACCGACTCGGGGAAGGTAGCCAGGAGGAAATCTGCGAACACGCAGCCCTTGTGGGGTGTGCTCACGGTAGTCAGGGACGCCACAAAGGGAGCAATATCGGTATTTTGGAGAGCGTAGCGCATATCCAAGCCGCCCTTAGAGTGGGCGATGACGTTGACCCTTTCGCACCCCGTAGTCTCCACGATCTCTCGGATGCGGTTAGCCAGCTCAGCGGCACAGTCGGACACGGAGGCGGCGGAATGCTGGCCTCCATAGTAAACGGTGGCACCGTTCAGCTCCAGCTCAAAGGGAATACGCCCCCAGTAGTTCAGATGCTTAAAGTCACGGAAGAACACGCCGTGCACCATCAAGAGGGGGTATTTGGTTTCACAGACCCGCTCCTCACGGCGAGCATTGTTGCGATCGATGCGAAGACATTCGGTCTCCACCTCGGCCTTCACCACCTGCATGATGCGGCGCAAAACCAACAGCTGGACAACGGGGAGCAGTCCGCACAGCGCGCCGATGACGCGCCAGCGAATACCGAGCTGCACCGAATACATATACAGGCACAGCATACCGTTCCAGAACACCACCGCCAACACGCCCACGGCGATGGCCGCCGAGATCAGCCAATCTGTCCATCGGCCCGTCCAGAGAAGGGATAGACGGGCCAGATGATAGGCTACCGATATTCCCGTAGCAAGCAGAAACACGCGGAGCATCTCCACGCCGTGGGCGCAGGAGCGGAGGGTATGGCGGGAATGGCTGGGAGACAGCAACCTCCGCCTCCGCTCCCCGATTCCGGGGATACGGCGGTACAGAACGTAGGGCAAGGCGTTAAACACAAGGTACACGGGAATCAGGACATAAACACCCCACAAGGGGACTACGCCCTCCCTCGCGGGTATGTAGCAGATCGCGCCCAGCGCGATCACCAGAGCGGCCAGCACACGACACCCGTACAGGACCGCCGGTGCCGGCTCATAGGGCGAACGGGATTTAACGGTCACAGACGCCGCCTCCTTTCTGCAGGTTTCGTTGAAAAGCGCAAAACGGTACGCCGTGCCCTTCCCTGCCAATGCAGGAGCGAGTACGGCATACCGTTTTACCGTCTGTTCAGACCATGATCTCCTGCAAGGCCTTCATAGCGGCGCGCAGGACGATCTTATCGTTTTCATGGGTCAGGGAGTGCTCGGCGTTGTCCAGGGGGACCCACTCCACGTCCGCGATCTCGCCATCGTGAGGATGGGTGGCTCTCTGGTCGGTCATGGCCATGAAGTAGACCACTTCCTTCTGTACACCGGGCATGGGGCTGTACTGTACCTTCTCACAGAAATCCGAGGTAATGCGGATCTTCACCGCGGTCTCCTCCTCCACCTCACGGATGGCGGTCTGATGCTCGGTCTCACCGGCCTCCACGTGTCCCTTGGGGAAGGAACGGTGCCCCCCACGCTTGTGGCGGATCATGAGAATATACATTCTTCCCGTCTTGGGATCCTGGCGGAACACCAGCGCGCCGCAAGACTTTTCATACTTCAATGCCATTGCTTTCGCCTCCTTTCGGGGTCATTTCGTCATTCGTTTTGATAGATCCGAGGGTCGCAATGATCCAATCACGACCCACGGATCCGTTGCGGGGACTTACCGGGGGATCTCCTCCATAACGAAGGCCTCCAGAATATCGCCCACCTTGATATCGTTGAAGCGATCCAGACCCACGCCGCACTCGTAGCCGTCGGCCACTTCCTTGACGTCGTCCTTGAAACGGCGGAGAGAGGAGATCTTATCCTCAAAGATCACGATACCGTCACGGACGATACGGATCTGGGCGGAGCGGACGATCTTACCGTCGGTAATGTAGGAACCGGCGATGGTACCCACGTTGGGCACGTGGATGGTCTGGCGAACCTCGGCGTGACCGAGAATATTCTCACGGAACTTGGGAGCCAGCATACCCTTCATAGCGGCCTGGATCTCCTCAATGCACTCGTAAATGACACGGTAGGTACGGATCTCCACGTTCTGTCTGTCGGCGGAATCCATAGCCTGCTTATCGGGACGGACGTTGAAGCCAACGATGATGGCGTTGGAGGCGGCGGCGAAGGTAACGTCGCCCTCGGTGATACCGCCGCAGGCGGCGTGGATCACACGGACGCGAACCTCCTCGTTGGACAGCTTCTGAAGGGATGCCTTCACGGCCTCCACCGTACCGTCCACGTCGGCCTTGACGATGACGTTCAGATCCTTGATACCGGCGGACATCTGACTGAACAGATCGTTCAGGTTGGCTCTGGCGTTGGCCTTGAAGACCTCCTCCTTGGCCTGAGCCTTACGCTGCTCGGCCAGCTCACGGGCCATGCGCTCGTCCACCACGGCCTCGAACTCGTCACCTGCATCCGGCACGTCGGCAAGACCGGTGATCTCCACGGGAACCGAGGGACCTGCCACCTTGACGGTGCGACCGGTGTGATCGCTCATCACACGGACACGGCCTACGGAGGTGCCTGCGATGACGATGTCACCGTTGTGCAGAGTACCGTTCTGCACCAGAACAGTGGCCACAGGGCCACGGCCCTTGTCCAGCTTGGACTCGATGACGATACCCTTGGCGCGACGGTCGGGGTTAGCCTTCAGCTCCTTGACCTCGGCCACCAGCAGGACGTTCTCCAAAAGGTCGTCGATGCCCATGCCGGTGAGGGCGGACACAGGGACGCAGATCACGTCGCCGCCCCACTCCTCGGGAACCAGCTCGTACTTGGTCAGCTCCTGCTTGACGTTCTCGGGGTCGGCGGCGGGCTTATCCATCTTGTTGATGGCCACGATGATGTCGATACCGGCGGCCTTGGCGTGGTTGATGGCCTCCACGGTCTGGGGCATAATACCGTCGTCGGCGGCTACCACCAGAATGGCAATATCGGTTGCCTGAGCGCCACGGGCACGCATGGCGGTAAAGGCCTCGTGACCGGGGGTATCCAGGAAGGTGATCTCCTGATCGTTAATGGAAACACGGTACGCACCGATGTGCTGGGTAATACCGCCCGCCTCGCCGGCGGTAACACGGGTATGACGGATGGCATCCAGAAGGGAGGTCTTACCGTGGTCAACGTGACCCATGACGCACACGACGGGGGCACGGGGCTTGAGCTGATCGGCGGTATCCTCGGTGGTGTCGAAGAGCTTCTCCTCGATGGTGACCACCACCTCCTTCTCTACCTCAGCGCCCAGCTCGTCGGCTACGAGAGCGGCGGTGTCGAAGTCCACGGTCTGATTGACGGTGACCATCATGCCCATGAGCATGAGGCGCTTGACCACCTCACCCACGGTGACCTTCAGACGGGAGGCCAGATCACTGACCACGATCTCGTCGGGGATCTCCACCTTGAGGGGCTGCTTCTTCACGGGTGCCTGCTTCTTGGCGGGCTGGTTCTTTCCGCCCTTCTGGAACGCGGGCCTCTGGCCGGGCTTGCCACCCTGCTGCTGGTTGTTCTTCTTGGTGAGCTTCTGGTTGCCGTGGGACTCCTGTACACGCTCGGACACGAAGGTATCCAGCTTCTCGTCGTACTTGGACAGATCCACGGAATCGCCCACACGGGTATCCACCACACGGGTGGCGCCACGGGGCTTGGACTGCTCCACGCCGCCCTTGGGGGTCTGGCCACGGACGATGGCCTGTACCTGGAAATGCTCCTTGGGGGCAGACTGGACGAAATCGCCCTTGTCACGATCCGTACCGCCCCGGTTATCACGGTCGTTGCGGCCCTGAGGACGGTTAGCACCTCGGTTATCGGGTCTCTGCTGTCCGCCGAAGGGAGGACGGTCCTGAGAGAAACGATCCTGTCCTGCGGGACGCTGACCCATGGGACGGTCCTGTCCGGAGCGCTGACCCATAGCGGGAGCCTGAGCGGGACGGCCCTCGGGACGGCGATCGCCAAAGCGATCACCCTGAGGACGACCCTCGGCGCGCTGAGGAGCGACAGGTCTCTGACCCTGCTGGGTATTCTGGGCGGGGCGCTCCTGTGACGCAGGACGGTCCTGTCCTGCAGGACGGCTCTCCTTGGCGGGAGCGGAGGTGTTTTTGTTGTTCTGAGCAGGCTTGGCGGGCTGCTCGCTCTTGAGGGCATTCTCCTTGGCGGCGGCCTCTGCGGCGCGCTTGGCCTCTGCCTTCGCCTTAGCCTCGGCGGCGGCCTTCTCCAAAGCGGCGCGCTCAAAGGCCTTGCGGTCGCCGTCCTTGCGGGATGCAGCCTCGGCGGCGAGACGGGCAGTCTCGGCGGCTGCCTTCTCTGCGGCCTCACGGGCGGCCTTAGCCTCGGCGGCGGCACGCTCGGCGGCCTCATGGACAGCTCTCTCCTTTGCCTCTCGCTCTGCGGCCTCACGGGCAGCCTTCTCTGCGGCGGCCTTTTCTGCGGCGATACGGGCCTCCTCAGCCTCACGGGCGGCCTTCTCCGCTGCCTTTGCGGCCGCGATCTTGGAGGGAATACAGGTCTTACCGTCCATATAGTCGTAGATGTTGTCAACCTGATTTGCCTCGGTCATCGTCTGGAACAGAATATTGAACTCCTGCTCGGTCAGGGTCTTCTGGCTCTTGACGTCACCAATGCCCTTGTCTGCCAACAGGTCAGTCAGCTCCTTGCTCTTCAGACCCATGTCCTTTGCTATCTGGTTAATTTTGAATTGGGGATTGAATGCCATATTTCCTCCTAATGCTCTTTCCTGCCGCACCGGGCGGTCAGGTACGCCCCATCGGGGCTATGAGAATGGGATCATTCCTGATTGGGATGGGGATTCTCCTCGGTAAGCTCTACCCGCTCGGGCAGGTGCTTCTCGAGAGCGTGATACAGATTTGCGTCGATCACGCCGACGGCGGCCACGGCTCCCGTCTTGCCTACGGCTCGGCCCAGACCCACCGTATCGGCGGTCAGGCGATAGAGGGGAACGCCGTAAAATCCGCATTTATCCGATAATTTCTTATGGGTATTGGCGGAGGTATCCGAGGCCTCCAGCACGGCGATCACGGGGTTCCTTTTGTCCCGCATGGCCTCACAGACCATGGGGGTACCCATGACCAGCTTGCGGGCTCTGGCGCATAGCCCCAGAGTAGACAGGAGCTTATCCTCGGGGGTTGGCTTCTGTGCGGGACTCATGCCTCGTCTCCCTCTGAAAGCTCTGCCTCCATACGGTCGTAGACCTCAGGACGGATCTCGCACTCCAACGCGCGGGCCACCCGACCGCTCTTGCGTACCTTTCTGAGGCACGCCATGTTGCGGCAGATGTAGGCGCCCCGTCCCGACTTCTTACCGGTGAGATCCAGACTGACCTCTCCCTCGGGACTGCGGACGATGCGAATGAGCGTCATCTTGGGCTTATGCTCGTTACAGCCCAAGCACTGCCGCATGGGGATCTTGCGGGGCTTCAGGCCTTTATTTTCGTTTCCCACGGCGGCTTCCTCCTTTGGGCAATTTACTCGGCCTTGATGTCGATCTTGTAGCCGGTCAGTCTGGCGGCCAGACGGACGTTCTGACCCTCACGGCCGATGGCCAGAGAGAGCTGATCGGGATCTACGGTCACGCGACAAGCCCGCTCACCCACCATGGTCACGGAATTGACGGTAGCGGGAGCGAGAGCGGCGGCGATGTACTCCTCGGGGGTCTCGCTGTACTTCACGATGTCGATCTTCTCGCCGTCCAGCTCGGAGATGATGGCATCGATACGCATATTGCGGTTACCGATACAAGCGCCCACGGCATCCACGTCGGGATCACGGGAGTAGACGGCGATCTTGGAGCGGGAGCCCGCCTCGCGGGACACACCGCGGATGATAACGATACCGTCCTGGATCTCGGGAACCTCCAGCTCAAACAGTCTCCAAACCAGCTTGGGATGGACACGGGAGAGGGAGATCACGGGGCCCTTGGCCTCGTGGTTGATCTCGGTGAGAAACACCTTGACCTTCTGGCCCACGGCGAGATGCTCGCCGGGGATCTGGTCTGCGAAGGGCAGCCAGTTGGTCCCCTGATCCAGCTCCAGCATGACGTCGCCGTTCTCACGGTCGATCTTACCCACGGTGGCAGTGATGATCTCTTCCTTCTTGTTCTCGTAAGCATCCTGCATAGCCTGACGCTTACCCTCACGGATGCCCTGAATGATCACAGACTTAGCGGCGGCGGCAGAGGTGCGGCGGAAGGCGTCGGTCTTGACCTCCTTCTCCACCATCATGCCCAGCTTATACTTCTTGCTGACGGCCTTGGCATCCTCCAGGGAGATCTGGCATACGGGATCCTCGACCACCTCAACGACCTCCTTCTGCAGGAAGGCCTTGATCTTTCTCTTGGTGGTGTCCATGTCCACACGCATGAGGGCGGTAGGGCCGTACTCCTTCTTGAATGCGGAGGTAAGAGCCTGCTCGATCTTCTCGATCATGTAGGACTGGGGAATACCCTCTTTTTCCAGCAGCTCCAGTGCGTTAAAAATATCGGCGTTCATTTCATTTCATCCTTTCGGGTGTTGTAATTAAAAATCGAATACGGTGCGGACCTTGGAAACGCTCTCCCGGGGGAACAGGCGGGTAACGCCTGCGGTCTCCACGGGGATGCCTCCCTCGGCGTCACGCTCACCGAGGATGCCCACCCAGACGCGGCTTCCGTCCACGGGGGCAAAGAGTCTGACCTCCACCTTCTCTCCGATACAGAGGTCGAAGTGGTCGTCACGGGTGAGATCCCGCTCGATGCCGGGAGAGGAGACCTCCAGAAGGTACTGGTCGGGGACGGGGTCATGCTCATCCAGAATGGGATCGATAGCTCGGCTCATGGCCTCACAATCGTCAATGGTGATGCCCTCGCCGCTCTCGTCAAAGCGGTCGATGGTGACACGCAGAACGAAGTCAGCGCCCTCCTTGACGTATTCCACGTCCCAGAGGTAGTAGCCCAGCTCATCGGCGGTGGGCTGGATGATCTCCCTCACACGGTCTGCGATGCCCCGTCCGGCGGTACGGGTGCGGATGGCGCGGTAGGGCTTCCTTTCGGTAGGATGCTTGATCTCGTCCGACATAGCGTCTCCCTTCTGCAAAGCGGGGATCTACCCAAAATATCCCCAGGCAAAATTTAAGAGTGGCTTTCCGTTGGAACCCACTCTCATCGTCTCTACTATTGTACAATAATAGTATAGCACACTTTTCCTTGAATTGCAAGAGCCTTTTCACAATAAATCAGGGAAATTTCGGAAATTTGGCGATATTTTTTTGTTCAGTTCGACAGAAACAGGAAAAGAATGGTATTTCCCTTATCGAGAAACGGATTTCAAATTGGGATTTATGGGGGAGTTGGGATTCTGTACTTTTCTTTCCGTGGCGAAAGAAAAGTACCAAAAGAGCGCCACTTAAGGGAGGCATCGAGGCCTCCCTTAAGAAACCCACCGTCGAGCGCCCGACCCCTTCGCCATCGAAGTGGCGAAGGGGTCTGAATGCGCAGAAGGTCGAGGATGCCCGATAGCCCGCACGAACGGCGGAGCGCCGTCCGTATGGAACACGCCCGAAACGCGGAGAAGAAAGAGGAAATTTGCCTCGCATCCCCGCGAACAGGCCAAACCCGCGAGCTCGGCGCTCCGCCGAGGTTGCGGACCTCCGGCGACCCGTGAAGTGACAGCGCATAAGACCTTTTTGCCCTCTGGCAAAAAGGGTGCGCCGGACAGGGGATAGGATTCTTAAGGAAAGTACCCGGGTACTTTCCTTAAGTGGCGATTCTTTTGGTACTTTTCTTTCGCCACGGAAAGAAAAGTACACTCATCACCCTTCTCCACGAACTTTTTCGTCAAATCCCCAAAAAAATCTCGCTACCCCCTTGACAAAGTCCTGTCAATCCATTATAATAAGGTAAAATTGACGATGACCGGAAACCAGTAGGTCGGACCTTTCGTGTCAAGAGAGCTGTCGGCGGTGAGATGACAGCCACGAACCCCGAGTGAATTCCTTCCGAGAGCCGCGCCTTGAACACCTGTCCTGCGAGGACACGGAGTAGGGGCGACGGGGCCGCCCGTTACAGCGGAGGGGACATGTCCGTGTCCTACAAGGCTTCCTCCCAAAACGGAGGAAGTGAAAAAAGGTGGTACCGCGAAAATATTCGCCCTTTGCGGAGACGTGTTCTCTCAAAGGGATTTTCTGTTTTTAGAGAAAATTTGATTCACATATACGAAAGGAATTTCACCATGAAGAAACAACTCATGCTGGGCAACGAGGCCGTGGCCAGAGGCATCTACGAGGCCGGCGGCCGCCTGGTCTCCAGCTATCCCGGCACGCCCTCCACCGAGATCACCGAGTACGCCTCGGAATACCGTGACGTCTGCCCCGATCTATACTGCGAGTGGGCCCCCAACGAGAAGGTGGCTCTGGAGGTAGCCTTCGGCGCTTCCCTGGCCGGCGCCCGTGCCGCCTGTGCCATGAAGCACGTGGGTCTCAACGTGGCCGCTGACCCCCTCTACACCATGTCCTACACCGGTGTGAACGGCGGTCTCGTCCTCTGCGTAGCCGACGACCCCGGAATGCACTCCTCCCAGAACGAGCAGGACTCCCGCCACCACGCCATCGCCGCCAAGGTACCCATGCTGGAGCCCTCGGATTCCGCCGAGTCCCGTGAGTACGCCATGCTGGCCTTTGACCTGTCGGAGCAGTTCGACACCCCCTTCCTCCTGCGCATGTGTACCCGCATCGCCCACTCCCAGAGCCTTCTGTCCGTGGACGAGCGGAAGGACGTACCCGTAAAGGAATACGTCAAGACCCCCCAGAAGTACATCATGGCTCCTGCCAACGCCATCCGTCGCCACCCTGAAGTGGAGGCTCGCACCCGTGCCCTGATCGCCTACGCCGAGACATCCCCCATCAACCGTGTTGAAATGGGAAGCACGGAAATTGGTATCATCTGCTCGGGCACCTGCTACCGCTACGTCAAGGAGGTCTTCGGTGACAAGGCGTCCGTCCTCAAGCTGGGTATGGTCAATCCCCTGCCCGAGAAGCTCATTATGGACTTCGCCGCCAAGGTAGACCGTCTGGTGGTCATCGAAGAGCTGGATCCCGTCATTGAGAACCATTGCAAGGCACTGGGACTGACCGTCGAAGGCAAGAACCTCTTCCCCATGGAGGGCGAGTTCTCCCAGAACCTCATCCGCCGTGTGTTCGGTATGGACGTCCGTGAGGGCGCATTCGCCGACGAGGCCATTCCCGTCCGTCCCCCCGTTATGTGCGCAGGATGTCCCCACAGAGGCCTGTTCTACACCCTGGCCAAGCACAAGATCACCGTCATCGGTGACATCGGCTGCTACACCCTGGGTATGGCCGCCCCCCTGAACGCCGTTGACAGCGTGCTGTGCATGGGCGCATCGGTATCGGGCGTTCACGGCTTCAACAAGATCGGGGGCGCCGAGTCCGAGGGCAAGACCGTGGCCGTCATCGGTGACTCCACCTTCATGCATTCGGGCGTCACGGGACTGATCAACATCGCCTATAACGCATCCAATTCCACCGTCATCATTCTGGATAACTCCATCACGGGCATGACGGGTCACCAGCAGAACCCCACCACGGGCTACAGCATTTACGGCGATCCCGCCGCCAAGGTGGATCTGGAGGCTCTCTGCCGCGCCGTGGGCATTGACCGCGTCACGGTGGTGGATCCCTACGACCTGGCCGCCTGCGACAAGGTCATCACCGAGGAGCTGGCCTCCGCCCATAAGGGTCCCTCGGTCATCATCTCCCGCCGCCCCTGCGTTCTGCTCAAGACCGTGAAGCCAAGACCCGCCGTGAAGGTAGATCCCGCCTCCTGCCGCTCCTGCAAGAAGTGCATGAAGCTGGGTTGTCCCGCCATTCACATGGAGGGCGAAGGCAAGACCGCCAAGGCCGTCATTGATCCCACTCTGTGCGTGGGCTGCGGCGTGTGCGAGCAGCTCTGCGCTTTTGGCGCCATTCAGAATCAGGAGGGCAAGTAATATGGAAACCGTTACTAAGAATATCATGATCGTAGGCGTGGGCGGACAGGGCTCCCTCCTCGCCTCCAAGCTTTTGGGTCATCTCCTCTGCGCCGAGGGCTACGACGTGAAGGTCTCCGAGGTACACGGCATGAGCCAGCGTGGCGGCAGCGTGGTCACCTACGTCCGCTACGGCGACCGCGTGGACTCCCCCATCATCGACAAGGGCGAGGCCGACTACATCGTCTCCTTTGAGAAGCTGGAGGCCGCTCGTTGGGCGTCCTGCCTCCGCGAGGGCGGTCGCATCATCGTCAACGACCGGGAGACCGATCCCATGCCCGTTATTACCGGCGCGGCTACCTACCCCCACGGGGTACTGGAGTCCCTCAAGGCCAAGGGGGTTCTCATCGACGATATGGACGCTCTGACTCTGGCCAACGAGGCAGGCACCTCCAAGGCTGTCAATCTCGTCCTTATGGGTCGCCTGTCCCGCTACTTCCCCGACATCCCCGAGGAGAAGTGGATGGTCGCCATCGAGGAGTGCGTCAAGCCCAAGTTCGTGGACATCAACAAGAAGGCCTTTGCTTTGGGAAGGGCGTAAGGGACGCAAGGGCTCTGCCCTTGACCCGCTTAAGGGACTTTTGCAAAAGTCCCTTAAGAATCCCCAAAAACTTTAAATAAAAAAGCAATCGAGAAATCCGATACCCGAAACCGATAGGAACCCCCCATGGGGCCCCAGCCCCATTTTTAAAGGAGAACGCAAGGGAATTTCACCCCTGCAAACCCAACGCATAAATCAACACAGAAAGAAGTGATCCGCATGAGCACCACCCGCTACTACCAACCCGAGATCGAGACCATGTCTCTGGAGGACATGCGCGCCCTGCAGACCGAAAAGCTGATCCGGCAGGTGCGCCACGTCTACGAGAACGTCCCCTGCTACCGCGCCAAGATGGAGGCCAAGGGCGTGACCCCCGATGACATCCAAAGCATCGACGATCTTCACAAGCTCCCCTTCATCACCAAGGACGATCTGCGCGACCAGTACCCCACGGGATTCTTGGCCGTGCCCCGGTCCGAATGCGTCCGCATCCACTCCACCTCGGGGACCACCGGCCGCCGTGTCGTGGCCTTCTACACCCAGCACGACGTGGATCTCTGGGAGGACTGTTGCGCCCGCTCCCTCGTAGCCGCAGGCGGAACCAAGGAGGACGTGGTACACGTGGCCTACGGCTACGGTCTGTTCACGGGCGGCATGGGGCTTCACGGCGGCTCTCACCGTGTGGGTAGCCTGACCCTCCCCATGTCCTCGGGTAACACCGAGCGTCAGATCCAGTTCATGATGGATCTGGGCTCCACCATCCTCTGCTGCACCCCCTCCTACGCCGCCTATCTGGGCGAGTCCCTGAAGGAGAAGGGCTACAAGCCTGAGGACAACAAGCTGAAGGCAGGCATCTTCGGTGCAGAGCCCTGGACCGAGGAGATGCGCCGTGATATTGAAAAGTCTCTGGGCATCAAGGCCTACGACATCTACGGCCTGACCGAAATCAGCGGTCCCGGCATGTCCTTTGAGTGCGA
>JAFXJW010000147.1 GCA_017532045.1 Clostridia bacterium
CGGGTATTCATGTACGACATCCATAAAAACATCCCCGACCGACACGGTGACAGCCAATTCCTCACGGCACTCGCGCACCAGAGCCGCCTCGCGGCTCTCACCCGACTCCACCTTACCGCCGACAAATTCCCAAAGCATCCCCCGCGCCTTGTGCGGCGGACGCTGACAGATCATAAATTTCCCGTCTTGCCAGATCAAGGCGGCTACGACTTCTACCATATCGGATTCTCCCCACGTTTTTCTTTCATTATATCTTTTTTTCACGCATTCGTCAAGACTTTGCCTTTACATAACTCTCGCTTCATGCTATAATAAAATAAAAACGAAAGGATTATGATATATGACCGTTACCGAAGCCCTCGAAAAGCTATACGCGCTGCAATCCAAGCTCAGCGCTTACAATCACGCCTGCGAGATCATTTATTTTGACGGTGCCACCACGGCGCCCAAAAGCACCGCCGCCAACCGCGGACACACCCTCTCCATCCTCAGCGAAGAAATTTACAAGCTGTCCACCGGTGAGGAGACCGTTTCCCTGCTGGAATTTCTGGACGGGCATCGGGAGGAGCTTTGCGACAAGGACCGCCGCATTGTCGAGCTGGCGCTGAAAGACATCCGCGAGATGAAAAAGATCCCGATGGATGAATACATCGCCTATCAAGAGCTGATGGTCAAGGCAGATGATGTCTGGCACACTGCCAAGGAAAACAGCGACTTTGCTTCCTTCTGCCCCATTCTGGAGGAGATCTTTGCCACCACCGTTCGCTTTGCAGGCTATTGTGCGCCCGAGATGAAGCCCTATGATTACTGTCTGAACAAATACGAGGAAGGCTTGACCATGGAAAAATGCGATGCCTTTTTCTCCGCACTCAAGGCAAAGATCGTTCCGCTCATTGCCAAGATCGGACAGGCCAAGCAAGTAGACGACACGTGTCTGCATGGTGTTTTTGACACGGCAAGTCAGGAAAAGTTTTCCCTTGCGCTGATGGAGACGATGGGCATTGACCTCGGTCATTGCGGACTTGCCACCACCGAGCATCCCTTTACCATCAGCCTCGGCTCCCACCACGATGTACGCATCACCACAAACTATGACGAGGAAAATTTCGCCTCTTCCATGTATTCGGTCATTCACGAGGGCGGTCACGCGCTCTACGATCTGAATTCGGCAGAAGATCTGGCTTATACCTTCCTCGACGGCGGCGTTTCCATGGGCATCCATGAGAGCCAAAGCCGCTTCTACGAGAATATTCTCGGTCGAAGCGAGGCGTTTATCCGTTACATCTTCCCAAAACTCAGTGAATGCTTCCCCGAACAGATGAAGGGGCACACGGCGGAGGAGGTTTACCGTGCCGTTAACCTCGTCACCCCCTCACTCATCCGCACCGAGGCAGACGAGGTGACTTACTGTCTCCATGTCATGGTGCGCTATGAGCTGGAGAAGCGCATTGTCTCGGGCGAGCTTGCCGTGAAGGATCTGCCCGCCGAGTGGAATCGGCTCTACCGCGAGTATCTCGGTGTTGAGGTTCCCGACGACAAGCACGGTGTTCTTCAGGACAGCCATTGGTCGGGGGGCGGCATCGGTTACTTCCCCTCCTATGCCCTTGGCTCCGCCTACGGCGCAC
>JAFXJW010000148.1 GCA_017532045.1 Clostridia bacterium
CGCCCCCGCAGGGGGCATATCGAGGCGCACAGCGGCATATCGAACCGCGTCAGCGGTATATCGAACACCCGAAGGGTGTATATCGACGAAAAAAGATGTCGATATGTCCCTACGGGACTCGATATGTGCCTTGCGGCACTCGATATATCCCTGCGGAATTCGATATGCGCCCTGCGGGCGCGAGGTCGGGCGTAGCCCGACAAACCCGAATTTGAATTTTAAAACCTACAAAGGATACAACATGAAACAGCTTCTTCAAACCAAGGGCAAGCTTCTCGGCGTCGATTTCGGAGACAAGCGCACGGGGCTGGCCGTTTCCAACGATATGCGCACACTGGCCTCCGGCATCACCCAAATATCCGTGGGCGGGATGCAGAAGACCGCCGCCGCCGTGGCCGAGGTCGCCCGTGAGCGGGGTGTTGTCGGCGTGGTGGTGGGGCTTCCCGTGAACATGGACGGCTCCCACGGCCCCCGCGCCCAGCACGCAGAAAAATTTGCGGAGCTGCTTCGGGAGGCGCTGGCTTCCCTTTCCGTGGAGATCCCCGTGGTGATGCAAGACGAGCGCATGACCACCATGGCCGCCTCCCGCTACCTCAACGAGACCGACACAAAGGGAGCCAAGCGTAAGGGGGTCATCGACACCCTCTCCGCCGAGATCATCCTGCAAAACGCCTTGGACAAGCTCCGTTTCATGAAGGAGCGAGAAGCCGCCACGGCGGAAAGCGAGGGGCAGGCATGAACGAGCATATCCACGAGGCTCTGCCCGTCAAGATCGCGCGGATCACCGTCAAGTCTGTGGGTCTGCTTTTGGTCTTCGGCACCATCATCTTCTTCATCTGGAGAGCCTTTTTCTCCACAATTATCCCCGCCGAGCTGCGATCCCTCGCCCCCAATCCCGCACTAAAGGAGGCCTACGAGACCGCTCTGGCCGAGGGCAAGGAGCTGACGGTGTTCTATCAGGAGAGCCAGTACGACACCACCACGGTGCGGGACAAGAATTACAGCTACTTCTCCGCCAAGGAGGCGCGCTTCATTCAAGAGGCGGATCAGGTACAGCTCCTGTTCCGCTACAACAACGCCACCATCCGCCATCTGGTGGAGGACTACGGCCTTGCCGAGATCCCCGACCGCTCCGCCGAGCTGTACGACGTCACCCTCTACGTGGCCTACGATCTCACCCCCGACGACGTCACCGACAACGCAGGCAACAACCCCGACTCGGTGAGATTCGTCCGCTACCACGCCACCTCCTCCACCCCCGCCACCACCCTCCTGTACAACTACCGTCGCATGACCTTTGACGGGCTGGACATGACGGTCACCGACAACCCCGTTCTGGCGGTGTACGTGGACGTGTACTACCTGGGGGACGTCAACTACGAGACCGAGCCCTACGGCACCATTTGCATTTATGACTACGCCGCAGAAAACACCTACGGCACGCTGGATAAGAAGGAGATCGCGGCTCTCGATGAGGTGCCCTAACTGCCCTTGCACAAACGGTTATCGTCCCTCGGTAGCCGTTTTCTGTTTTTTCGAAAAAACGTGAAAAAACAACGGGTCAAATGCTGTCATAATAGATACAGAGACATCATGCGGAGGGGAAATCACCGTCCATCCGCAAGAAAGGAAGAGTATACCATGAATGATCAAGAAATCATCTCCCTGTACTTTGACCGCAATGAGCAGGCCATTCGAGAAACCAACCGAAAATACGGCAAGACCTGTATGCAGGTTTCCATGAACATCCTCCACAGCCACCCCGACGCGGAGGAGTGTGTCAACGACACCTATCTGAAAACCTGGAATTCCATCCCCCCACCAATCCTCGCTCCCTCTGCGCGTTCCTCTGCCGCATCATCCGCAATCTGTCCCTCAATCGCCTGCAATCCCTGACCGCCGCCAAGCGCAACCGCGATCTGACGGTTTCCTTTGAGGAGCTGGAGGCCTGCATCCCCCTTCCCGACGAGCAAAGTCCCGCCCTGGCCGAGATGCTGGAGGCCTTTCTCCGTGAGCAGGGGGAGACCGATCGCACTCTGTTCATGGGACGGTACTGGTTCGCTTGCAGCGCGGAGGATCTTGCCCGACGGACGGGGCTGACGAAAAACGCGGTGCAGCTGCGGATCTTCCGCACCCGCGAGCGTCTCCGAGCCTACCTCGAAGAAAGGGGGTACGGCGTATGAACGGACGGCTTGCTTTTGAAGCCATGGGCGCTCTTTCGGATGACCTGATTCTGGAATCCGCCCAGGCGTTGGGCTTTATGGAGAATAGCTCGGCCGCAACCGCCTCCCGCCGTCGGGGAAGCTCGGCTCTGTCCCGCTTCTTTGGCTCGGGCTGGGGCGTGGCCGTGATCTGTGCCATCGTGTCCCTGTCGGTTTTGGGCGGCATCGTGTGGGCCGGTCAGAGACCTGTCGCAGGCCCTCAGGATACCTCCACCGAGAGCGAGACCGTGGTGGAGACCGAGAGCGAGAGTGAGAATAAGAGTGATATCGAGAGTGAGACCGAGAGCGAGACCGAGATGGAGACCGAGACCGAAACACTTCCCGAATTCAAGGAGGAGATTGATCCCTCCGCCTACTATTTCCAGTTCCCGCTGACCAATTCCGACGATACTGCCAGCTACGTCTCGGTCTCGGACTGGGATGAAAACGGGATAAAGAACGTGACGTTCTACATTCTGCCCACCGACGTCGACGATCCCAAGCTAACCGCCGTAAGGCACTATGCCGTCGCGAGGGACGTGCAGATGAATATGCAGATCGTCTTGTGCAAGCCAACGGATTCCCAGCATTCCTACGGCCTCCTTTTCATGTACGAATATGCTGCTCCCGGTTCCCTCCCCGGACAGGAAGGAGGCATCGTTGTGACAATGGATTGTTATCGCCTCACTTTCAAAAATTGGAAGACACATCTTGGCGCAGGCGGCGGCGGTGTTACTATTCTCGATTCCTACGACACCGTCGATTCCGGTTACCAATCCAGACACGCCTGGTTCCTATACGAGGAAGGGAAGTATTCTCAATCAACATACTACACCAACAAGAGGGCGCTTGAGACTGCCGAGAGTTTTATCAAGGATTATAATTCGGACGAATATACCCTTACTGTCCTGTACAGCTATATAGACGGTGTAGAGACCATAAACACCCCCGTGGATTCCATTCCCGAGTTTTCCTTCCCCATCTTTAACAAATACAACGTAAATTCTTCCCAGCCTGCCAAATGAGTTCACGGGTGAACTGGACAACCGATTCAGCTTTGAGGCCCTGGGCTTCACCTACGCCGACTACGAGACCTATCCGGATCGGTTCTCCTGATCTCCATGCAGCATCCCCATACACCGAGCCCTCTCCGGAGGGCTCTTTTTTTCTGAAAAATCCCCCGTCCCCCTTGACAAATCCCGACATATGCGGTATAATGAATTATCTATTGATATTTCGCCAAGAAAGGATAATTTTACAATGGCAAAGGATAAATTTGTAGAACA
>JAFXJW010000149.1 GCA_017532045.1 Clostridia bacterium
ATTCGTCACAAAAATCCTTCGTATAGGATCAACTATACGTGCGGCTTTTTGTTTAGACTGACGAAAAATCTTCTCGTCGCTCGCCGCACGATGAGTTATTAGAGGTGCCCTGCAATTTACAATTCGTTTTTCTCCCCTGTCAAGAACTCGTAGGCCGTAGCGTACTCCTCGGCGGCCTTTCTGCACCGAGCCGAATCGGGTCTGTATTTGAGAATACCGCGGAGCATGATATTCTTGGGGGTCTCCTCGGGGTCGATCAGCTCCAGAGCCGTCACATCGTAGCCGCCCGCCTCCAGCTTTTTCAGTCGAAGGGCGTCTGTGGCGGCGTCGCAGAGCTTCTGCCTCAGCATGGAATGCTCGGCCACGAAGGACAGAGCGGGACTATTCAAACGGCGGTTGAGATCGTGGTGACAGCAGGGGGTGGAAAGGATCACCTTAGCGCCCCACTCGATAGCCTTGTCCAGCACGATGTCGGTGGCAATATCGCAAGCGTGAAGGGAGATCACCATATGCACCTGCGCCCCCTCGGGGAATCCGTAAAGGGTCACGTCGTCGCACACGAACTCCAGCCCCTCCATGCCCAGATTGCGGGCAATGGTATTACACTCGGCCATGACCTCGGCCTTCATGTCCACCCCCACCATGCGGACGGATCTTCCCCTAACGGCGGTGAAATAGTGGTAAACGGCAAAGGACAGATAGCTCTTGCCGCAACAAAGATCGGCAATATTCAATACTCCCTCAGCGGGGATGTGGGACTCCACGTCTCGGATCAGCTCCAGAAAACGGTTGATCTGGCGGTATTTGGCCTGCTTTTTGTCATGCACTCGGCCGTTTTGATCGCTGATACCCAGCTCCATCAGGAAGGGCTCAGCCCCCGTCAGGATACGGCGCTTAGCCTTATCGTTACCCCCGACAGTGATCTTCACGGGGGACTTGTTTCCCCCGCCCGCGAGAGCCTTTTGGACAGAGGTAGCGCCCAGAAGGGTCTCCTTCCCTCCCTTGGAGCGGCGAAGCTCGCAATTTCCCGCCGTGGTCATCAGGTTGATCTGGTCAAATTCCTGCACCATGACCACCAGCCTATCGGGTGCGTCGGCCAAATTCAAATTCTCATGGGAGGCCTGCACGGGCTTTTTGCCGTTGACCGCCGTGTCCGCCACGTGAGCCACACGGAGGGTCTCCATCTGGAGGACGGTCTCCCCCTTGACTCGCTTGAGAGTCATGGTAACACGGGACACTGCTTTGTCCAAGGCCTTGGAAAAGACCGCCTTGGTCAGTATTTCCGCTGATGCAGCGTCGGCTATGAGCGCCGCCATACCTGCGGCGGGGGTCTGACTCACCATGGGCAGCCTCCTTTCCTGCGGGGCTATGTAAAGCTTACCCCTTGATCATGCTTGGGTTTCTTCGGTCTCCGCGGTTGTTTTAGCGGAGGATTTTTTCTTGAAGGAAATTTTGGATTCGGTTCGGTTCATGATCCGCTTGATGTTCTCACGGTGCATATACACCACCAGCATGGCCATCAGCACCGAGAGCAGACAGGCGGTGGAGTTGCGGGGAGGATCGTAGGCATGGGAGAAGGCGTTCAAAATAATGGGATAGAACGTAAGACCCATGACCGAGCCCAGAGACACGTAGCGAGTACCCACAACGATCACAAGGAAGATCAACAGGCACACCGCTCCCGCCATGGGGGAGATCATGAAGATGACGATGCCGGACGTGGCCACGCCCTTACCGCCCTTAAACTTGAAGAAAACAGGGAACATATGTCCCAGCATGACGAACAGACCCGCAATGGCCGCGCCGAACTGATCCACCATGCGGTAGGCAAGGCCGCTATCGCTCGTCACCTGCGCATTGACGCCCACGATGAGATAGCCAAGCCCCACGGCCACAACGGCCTTGAGCATATCACCGATCATGGTGAGAAGTCCTGCCTTCCACCCGTAGGTGCGGACCATGTTAGTAGCCCCCGCATTTCCGCTCCCGTGGGTGCGGACGTCGTCATGAAAGCGGCGGCGGGAGATCATAACGCCGAAATTCAGGCTTCCCAGCAGGTAGGGAATGATCATGCAAAGGAGGATTCCTCCTACGGTAATAGCCGTAGCGGCGACAGTCCCACCCACCCCCAGCGTGCGAATGAGATAGGACACCAGATTCCAGGTTCCGATTCCGTTCATATAAAACTCCTATTTGAAAAAATGCAATGCAAAAATGGGCATACTCCCCATGGATCAACGCCTTCCGAAAAGCCGGTTCAGCCTCTCCCTTGCGGCGACCTTACGGGCCTCGGTCTCGCCCTCGTCGTAGGCGGCGAGGCGTATGCTTCCCTCCTCGATCTCGGCGGTCAACATATCCCCCTCGGCGGGCTTTCTCCCCACCATGGCGATATAGGCGTCAGCGGCCAGACAGTAGACCTTCTCCTGATCATCCAGAAGCACCACGGTATTCTCTTCGATACGGTCAACGCACAGCCACACGGCCGACTCCTTTCCCCGAAAAGCCACGGGATACATAAATATTCATATTATTATAGCACATATTGTTCGATTTTGCAAGAGGGTAGGGGAATTTTCCGCATGAAACAAAAAAGAGGAGACCTAACGGCGCGTGTGGTTAGCGGTAAACTGAAGGGCACCTCTAATAACTCATCGTGCGGCGAGCGACGAGAAGATTTTTCGTCAGTCTAAACAAAAAGCCGCACGTATAGTTGATTCTATACGAAGGATTTTTGTGACGAATGACGGAAAAGATTCCGTCGATTCGCTGTGCGAGGGGTTTTTAGAGGTGCCCTGAAAATCAATTTGCGCCGTTTCGAAATATTCCTCGCGGTTTGAACAACCGCGTTCCGCAAGCGGAAACGGAATATTTCCCAAAAAAGGGGAGACCCGAAGGCCTCCCCTTAATTGCAAAATGAATTACTCCTCAGAGCCGTCCAGGGCCTTGAGGTCGTCCTCGTCCACGATGCACTCGAACTTCTCGCCGCAGTTGGGACAGAGCAGGTTCTCGGGATCGATGGAGGAATCAAAGTTGATGACGTCGCCGCAGGCGGGGCAAACCACCTCGAAATACTCGTCCTCATCCTCGTCCTCGTCGTCGAACAGGTCGTCCTCGTCAAAGCCACAGTCGAAATCGCAGGAGGCGCAGTCGCCGTCGCACTCGTAGTCGATGTCGAGATCGTCGTCGTCGTCCCCGTCATACTCGTAGTCCTCGTCATCGAGGTCGAGAAGGACTTCCTCAACGTCGCCCAGATCCTCGTCCAGCTCCTCGCAGTACTCCTTCAGCTCGCAGATCTCAGCCTGCATATCGTCCATTTCCTCGGCCATCTCAACCACGATCTCCATGAGAGCGTTGATGAGCTTACCCTCCTTGGTGGTCTGATCCAGCTCAACGCCGTCGCACAGACCCTTCAGATACATTGCCTTTTCCATCATAGACATGGTACGGTCTCCTTTACGTTACAGAATGGAATTGTTGTGACCCGCAGGTCACGAAGCGCAGCTTACGCGCGGGACAGGTACTCGCCGGTACGGGTGTCGATCTTGAGAACCTCACCCTCGTTGATGAACAGGGGAACCTTGACCACAGCGCCGGTCTCCAGGGTGGCGGGCTTCAGGGTGTTGGTGGCGGTGTTGCCTGCAAAGCCGGGCTCGGTAGCGGTAACGGCCAGCTCCACGAATGTGGGAGGCTCAACGCCCAGGATGGTTCCCTTGTAGGAGATGATCTTGCACATCATCTCCTCCTTGACGAACTGGAAGTTGCTGCCGACCTGATCGTGACCGATGAGGGTCTCCTCCCAGGTCTCGGTGTCCATGAAGTGGTACAGATCGCCATCGTCGTAAGAGTACTGCATGTCTTTGCGCTCGATGTACGCGTTCTCGAACTTGTCGGTGGGGTTAAAGGTACGCTCGGTCACGCCGCCGGAGATGCAGTTCTTGATCTTGGCGCGGACGAAAGCGGCACCCTTACCGGGCTTAACGTGCTGGAACTCGATGACCTGATAGACGACGCCGTCCATGTCAAAGGTCAGACCGTTTTTGAAATCGCCTGCTACTACCATTGTAAAATACCTCCAAAGGTTTATTTTTCTTTTTCCTTGCGGCCAAAACTCCTCAAAACAGGGCTGTCCGCATACAGTTACATCCTATTATACACCAAATCCGCATTTTTTGCAAGGGGGTAAGGAAAACTTTTTTCGCTTTGGAGTGGAATTTTTATCAAAAAAGGGGACTTCCTCTGTGGAAAGTCCCCAAATGCGGGATATCTCTGTCATTCCCTCTTCTCGGCATATTGAATCGAAAGGCTAACTACGGCACGTCCATCCTCACTCATAGCCTCCATTTGCTTCCGGCATGGACTTGTATTCTTCCGTGTTCCTGTAAAATCTACTGATCTCACGAACGGCTTCCATGAAATATTTCGCCTCGTCAGATTGTTCAATACACTCCCCCGCCGTTGCATCCCCGCTGATGACAAGGGTTTTTCCGTTGACGGTAAACTGCAGGGAGTAGCAGGTCAAGGGCGTTATATAGATCGCGTTCTGATAGATAGCGCAGTTATTGTAGGTCACGGGCCTCGAAAAATCCAGGTCGGTATTCTCCACCAATGCCAAAACGGCATAGTACAGCTGACATTTTTCTGCGTAGCTTGGGGTATATGCCTGTCGGGATACGCCGTCTGCCACCAGATCCTTTTGGATATACCCCTCGTACGTGTCCAGGATATTGCGCTGACTACCGTTGATCCAAACCTCCAGGCGAATGGCAAAATCATGGGGAGCGGCCGCCTCGGTCACGGTATAGCCCATTTCCTGCATCCTTTCGGCCAGCCCCTCCGGCAGATCCTCCATGCTCCCGTCGGAGATCTTACGGATCTCGTACAGACGTCCTCGGCAGGGGAAGGTCTCCTCAATTCGATTGGCTATGATCGCCTCCACGACATCACCCGAGGTAAGACCTGTGAGGTCGATGTTCCCGTTCTCCAGAGACAGGTGAACGGGATACAGGTCTCCCATGGAGGGCAAGTGAACGTAAGGCGCGCCGTTTGCCCAGAAGAACACGCCCTGTACCACCATTTTATCGGGATCGATGGTGGTCAGCGCCGAGAGCGTGTCGTCGGTGTCGCTCACCCCTTCTCCGCTCTCCGCAACGGTTCCGCCCACAGGCTTGAGCGACGGATCGTAGGGATCGGGCCCATAATGACCTGCGCGGATCATGAAGGCCAGCGCCCCCAGCGCTACGACGACCGAAACGGCGGCGGCCCCCCAGCCACTGTTCACAAAGCGGCGTAAAGCACCCATGGGCTTTGCGGGACGGGCTATGCCCGCCTCGGCTTCAAACAGCATCCGCTCGGCGGAAAGGACGAATTCGTCGGGAATTCGCTCCATAGCAGAAAAAACGTTCAGCGCTCTGTCAAGATTCTTCTTCATAACGAATACTCCCTTTCGGTCAGATAAACCCGTAGCTTTTCACGGGTGCGGTATAGGCGGGCGGAGAGGCTGTTGGGCTTCACCTTGAAGGCCTTGGAAAGCCTCGCCACCGAATGGCCGTGGTAGTACCGCAGGATGAACAGATCCCGCTCCTCGGCGGGGAGGGTGGCCAGAAATTCCCCCAGCAGGACGGGGAGCTCTCCGTCGTCCTCCTCTTTGGCGGGAAGGAATTCCGAAACCTCCTCCAGAGCGATCTCCAGCTCCCGATTGCGGGATTTGTTGGCTCGGTATTTATCAATGGCCAGATTGCGGGTGATCTTCCCCAGAAACAGCCGCAGAACGGTGGGTCTGTGGGGAGGGATGGAATTCCACGTCCGCAGGTAGGTGTCATTGACACACTCCTCGGCATCCGAGGAGTCGTTTAGAATGTTCATGGCCACCGACGTACAGTACGCGCCGTAGTTCCTGGCCGTATGCTCCACGGCGGATTCGTCACGGGCAAGATACAGGGCCACGATCTCGGCGTCGGTAAGGGGACGGGGACTTGTCATGAGAGCCTCCTTTCAATGAATGCAAAATGCAAAATGCAAAATTGGGGAACAGCGTGGGCTTTTCTCCATTATACCATACAAGACGGAGGAAATGGGAAAATGTGACGGAGAAATGCAAATGTTTGCAAAATTATTTTGCAAAGGAAAATTCCCTGTCATTCTGACCATGACACCCCCGCTTTCAAAAAAATCTTTTGTGCGAAGAATCCAAAAATTCCCAAAAACCATTGACAAGATTTCGGAAATCGTGTAAAATAAAAAATGTATAGATATGCCAATACTATTTCCGAAAGGAAGACTGCCGTATGAGAAGCATGACCGCCTTCGGCCGCGCTACAGTAGTGGGAGAGGGCTATGAGCTGACCGTTGAGCTACGCTCGGTCAACAACCGCTATCTGGATCTGAACTTCCGCATACCCCGTGCCTGGACGGCTCAGGAGGAGCGCATCAAGGCGACTCTCTCCGCCATGGGCGTCAGCCGCGGCAAGGTGGATATTTCGGTATCCCTCACAGACACCCGCGCCCAGTCGGGCGCTTCCCTGCTCCGGCCCGACTTGGACGTTGCCCGTAACTATCTGGAGTCCGCAAGCCTTCTGGAGGCCGAGCTGGGTGTTAAAAATGATCTGACCGCCACCCGCCTTCTGACCCTTCCCGGGGTCATGGTCCCCGTCAAGGAGGACACCGAGGAGGATGACGACGCCGTGTGGGCCAAGCTGTCCCCCGCCGTCACCGAGGCTGTGACCGCTTTCCTGGCCGCCCGTGAGCGGGAGGGAGCCAGACTGGCCTCCGACGTGCTGGATAAGCTCTCGGGCATCCGTGAGCTGGTGGCCACCATCGCCGCCCGCTCTGCCGAGAATGTGGCCACCTACCGCGTCCGCTTTGAGGAGCGCCTCCGCGCCGCTCTGGGTGAGACGGGCGCTGCCTTCGACGAGAATCGGGTCATTACCGAGTGCGCCATCTACACCGACCGCGTGGCCATCGACGAGGAGCTGGTACGTCTGGCCTCCCACTTTGACGCCCTGGAGGGACTATTCAAGTCCTCCGAGGCCGTGGGGCGCAAGATCGACTTCATGCTCCAGGAGACCAACCGCGAGATCAACACCATCGGCTCCAAATGCTCCGATGCCGCCATGGCCAGAACCGTGGCCGAGGTCAAGAGCGAGCTGGAAAAAATCCGTGAGCAAATTCAGAACATTGAGTAACCTCCCCAAAAGAAAGGATACGGTATGAAATTCATCAATATCGGCTACGGCAACATGGTCGCCGTGGATCGCATCGTGGCTTTGGTCAGCCCCGATTCCGCCCCCATCAAGCGTCTCATTCAAGACGCCAAGGACGACGGCCGTGTCATTGACGTGACCTGCGGTCGTAAAACCCGCGCCGTCATCGTGACCGACTCCGAGCACGTCATTCTGGCCGCCATCCAGACCGAAACCATCGCCAACCGCCTTGAGAATGACGGCGACCTCTCCATGGAGGAGGATGAGCCCGAGGACGAGGCGTAATGAATGCAAAATGTAAAATGAAGAACGGAGCATGTTCTGTCTTTGTTTTGCACCACACAAGCTTGAATACAATCACAAGGAGAAATTGATATGATCTACCCTACTATTAAGGAGCTTACCAAGAACGGCGAGTACAACCGCTACGAGATCGCCCTGGCTACCGCCAAGTGCGCCCGTATGATCACCAACGAGTACACCCGTCAGCGTGTGGAGGCCGAGCGTCAGATGACCGGCAACAAGGAGACCGACAAGCCTCTCAACACCCTGATCGACAAGGAAGTCCGTGACGAGAAGGCCGTTAAGCTGGCCATCGGTCGCATCCACAAGGGCGACTACGCCATCGTCCACAAGGATCCCGCCCTGCAGGAGCAGGAGGAGCAGGCCATTCTGGCCGGCATCAACCGCCCCTTCGAGGATTTCCGTCCCGACGAGGACGAGGATGAGCCCATCACCGCCGACGCGGAGACCGTAGCCGAGACCGTAGCCGAGATCGAGGCTGAGGACAGCAAGGCTGAGGCCGAGTCCGTCTGATCCCGTGACCCACAAAAATACCATAGGAGGCACCGCCATGGAACAGGAGACCGTTGCGCGCTATTGCGGCGTGCATATACTGGACAACCCGTTCTCCATTGACGGTGTTTTCCATTATTACGTTCCCCCTTATATGGCCGACGCCGTGACCCCCGGCGCCTTCGTGACCGTCCCTTTCGGACGGGGCAACCGCAAGCAGCTGGGCGTGGTGGTGGAGGTGGGGGACGCGTCCTCCCTTCCCGGGAAATTCTCCCCGGATCGGATCAAGCCCATCGACGGCGTGTGCCGTGAGAAGCTGTTCCTGTCCCCCCGTCAGCTGAGCCTGTGCTTCTACCTGAAGGAGACCACCCTCTGCACCATGGGCGAGGCCGTCCGAACCGTAGTTCCCGCCTCGGCTCTGGCCTCCCTGACGGAATTCTACACCGCCAATCCCGACGACTCCCGTCTGGAGAGCCGCCGATCCACCCTTCCCTCCCCCGATCTGCTGGTGCTGGACTATATCCGCGCCCGTGGAACGGTATCGGCCCAGGCCGTGAAAAATCATTTCGGCGTCAAGGCCGCCGCCTCCCTGGACCGTCTGCGGGAGAAGGAGCTGCTCACGAGAGAGCTGACCGTCCGTCAGCCCGACGTGCCCACCGTCACCTACTACACCCTCGCACGCCCCGCGGAGGAAATAGAAGCCTCCCTGCGGGGAGACAAGGGGGCTGTTCGGGTCTCCTCCGAGCTGCAAAAGAAAGTATTATCCGCCCTGATGGCCGCCGAGGATCGTCTGAGCGCCCCCGAGCTGCGAGAGGCCACAGGAGCGGGCGCTCCCCAGCTCAAATCCCTTGCGGATAAAGGCCTGATCGCCGCCACCACCGAGGAGACCTACCGCACTTCCCCCGAGTCCGAGGGATTTGGCGTCCGCACCCCCTTTGATCTGAGTGACGAGCAGGCCGAGGCCGTGGCCACGCTGGACGGTCTTGCCGCCACGGGAGAGCCCCGAGCCGCCCTGCTCCACGGTGTCACGGGTAGCGGAAAGACCTGCGTCATCCTGGAGATGATCGACCGTACCCTAGGGCGGGGCAAGGGAGTCATCGTCCTGCTTCCCGAGATCAGCCTCACCCCCCAAATGCTCCACATCTTCCACAGCCGATACGGCCGCCGAGTGGCCATCATCCATTCGGGTCTTTCCGCCGGTGAGCGGTTGGACTCTTACCGCCGCATCCGTGACGGAGATGCCCCCATCGCCGTGGGCACTCGCTCCGCCGTCTTCGCCCCCATGCAGAATTTGGGCATGATCGTCATGGACGAGGAGCAGGAGCATACCTACAAATCGGATCAAGACCCCAAATACCACGCAAGAGATATCGCCCGCTACCGTTGCGCCACCGAAAACGCCCTGCTCCTTCTGGCCTCCGCCACTCCCTCTTTGGAGAGCTACCAAAAGGCCATGGACGGCAAATACACTCTTATTTCCATGAAGCGCCGCTTTGGCGCGGCGCGGCTTCCCGACGTCCGCATCGTGGACATGCGGGGAGAGGCGGGAGGCGGCAACCTATCCCCCTTGGGAGAGGAGCTGGCCGGCGAGGTGGCACGGGTCAAGGACGAGGGCAACCAATCGGTGCTGTTCCTCAACCGACGGGGCTACAGCCATCAGACCGTCTGCCGCTCCTGCGGCAAGGCCATATCCTGCCCCCGTTGCTCGGTGGCCATGAACTATCATGTCAAAAAGGACTCCCACGAGGGAGAGCTGGTATGCCACTGGTGCGGAGGACGCAAGCCCGTCCCCACCGTCTGCCCCGACTGCGGCTCGGTCCACCTCGTCCGCATGGGCTACGGCACGCAGCGGGTGGAGGAGGAGCTGAGGACCGCCTTCCCCTCGGCTCGGGTACTCCGCATGGATGCCGACACCACCTCCCGGAAATCGGCTTACGATCGCCTGCTGGGAGCCTTCCGCAACCACGAGGCCGATATCCTGCTGGGCACCCAGATGGTCACCAAGGGACACGATTTTCCCGACGTCACTCTGGTGGGCGTTCTCCTGGCGGATATGTCCCTGTATCTGGACGACTACCGCGCCGCCGAGCGCACCTTCTCCATGCTCACCCAGGTCATCGGGCGGGCGGGACGGGGTGACAAGCCCGGTCTGGCGGTCATTCAGACCATGAACCCCGACAGCGACGTGATCCGTCTGGCCTGCGCCCAGGACTACGAGCGGTTCTTCCAAAACGAGATCCGGCTCCGCCGTCTGCTCCAGTTCCCTCCCTTCTGCGACATGGTTCTGTTGACCCTGACCTGCCGTGACGAGAAGGAGCTGCAAAAGGCCTCCCTCCGCCTGTCGGAGCAGCTCAAGGCCAAGAACCTATCAGACTATCGGGACGTGCCCATTGTGGCCTTTGGCCCCTTCGAGGCTCCCGTCTATCGGGTGGACAACATCTACCGTATGCGCATGGTGGTCAAGTGCCGCCTGAACAAGCGGGCAAGGGCCATGTTCGAGGAGCTTCTGATCTCCTTCGCATCCGAGGGACGAGGCAGTAACCGCCCCGTTCTGAGCATTGACTTCAATCCCAGCAGTATTTGACCCTGCACAGGGCAGGATTCCTCATACGTCCAAAAGGATCACCGACCGCGTGGGTGATCCTTTTTTCGTACAGCGCCCAAAAATTCCCCTTGAAATCCCAAGAAATTTCCCTTATGTATGCGGTGAATTCATAAATTCGTTACAATAGTATGATATACTATAAGATGTATTATTATGGACACCTGTACAAACGGGACTCCGCAAGTGAAAAAATATCGGTCTGCCCATCCGGAGCAGACTCCAAGAAAGGATGAATCATCCATGATCCAAATTCAACATCTTGTCAAAAACTACGGCGTGAGCTGCGCCGTAGACGACATCAGCCTTTCCATCGGCGAGGGCGAGATCGTAGGCTTCCTGGGCCCCAACGGCGCCGGCAAGTCCACCACCATGAACATCCTCACGGGCTACCTCTCCTCCACCTCGGGACGGGTTAGCGTGGCGGGCATCGACGTGCTGGACGACCCCCTGAACGCCAAGCGCCAGATCGGCTACCTGCCCGAGCAGCCTCCCCTCTATCTGGATATGACGGTGGACGAGTATCTGAGATTCAACTACGAGCTGAAGGGCTGCAAGCTCAGCCGCGAGGCCCACATCCGAGAGGTCTGCGAGGTGGTACGCATCGGGGACGTCCGAGGGCGGGTCATCAAGAATCTGTCCAAGGGCTACCGCCAGCGCGTAGGCATTGCGGGCGCCCTCATCGGCTCCCCCAAGGTCATCATCTTCGACGAGCCTACCGTGGGTCTTGACCCCAAGCAGATCATTGAGATCCGCAACCTCATCCGCTCCCTGGGCAAGGATCACACCGTTATCCTGTCCACCCACATCCTGCAGGAGGTGCAGGCCGTCTGCGACCGCATCATCATCATCAACAAGGGGCGTATCGTGGCCGACGAGAAGACCGAGAACATCACCCGTGTCATCGAGAACAACCGCCGCTTCAACGCCAAGATCTGCGGCCCTCAGAACCAGATCCTGTCCACCCTGAAGGACATGCAGGGCATCGTCTATGCCGAGGCTCTGGCCGATCGTGACGGCGACGCCACCACCTACATGATCGAGTCCGCCCCCAGTGTGGATATCCGCAAGAAGCTTTTCTTCACGCTGGCCGAGCGAGGCTGGGCCCTCATCGGTCTGGAGGCGCTGGGTCTGTCTCTGGAGGACATCTTCATCACCGTGGTCAACAAGTCCGAAGAGACCACCCCTACCCGCTACACCCGCCGTGCCAAGGCCAAGCCCAGAAACGCTCTGGAGGCTCGGGTAGCCGAGGGACTTTTGGCCGACGCCGACAAGAAACGAGAGGAAATCTCTGCGCTGGACTTTAACGAGGACGAAGAATAATCCCCGCCCCACGTGCCACCCGCACGACTCTACTGAAAGAAAAGGAATACGCTATGTTTGCCATTTACAAAAAGGAACTTCGCTCCTTCTTCATCACCCCCATCGGGTACATCTACACGGGAGCGTTTCTGGGTCTGGCGGCGCTGATCTGCTGCTACACCACCCTCCTCTCCACCAGCTACGACACCACCTCCTACTTCACGGTGATGATGTTCGCCATGGGCATCCTCATTCCCCTCTTGACCATGCGACTCTTCGCGGAGGAAAAGAAGCTCCGCACCGAGCAGCTCCTCCTGACCGCCCCCGTTACCATCACGGGCATGGTCATGGGTAAATTCTTGGCAGCTCTGACGGTGTTCGGCGGCTCTCTCCTCACCTCCTGCATCAACTTCATTCCCATCTACGCCGTGGCCAATGCAGAGCGGGCAGGTCAGTCCTACGAGTACTACCACATCGGCCCCGTAACGGGTCAGCTCATCGGCAATCTGGTGGGTCTGCTCCTCATCGGCGCCGCCTTCATCGCTCTGGGCACCTTCATCTCCGCCCTCACCGAGAACCAGCTGGCCGCCGCCGTCATCACCATCTCCATCATCGCCCTCATGCTGGGTCTGGGGCTCATCAACAGCCTCATCGACGTGTACTGGATCCGCGCCGTCCTGTCCTGGATCTCCATCTACTCCCGCTTCGGCAATTTCCAGAACGGACTCTTTGACTTCGCCGCCATCCTCTACTACGCCTCCATCTGCTTTATCTTCGTGTTCCTGACTATCCGCGTCTACGAGAAGCGGAGATGGAACTGATCCGCCCCACAGAAAGGAACTACGAATATGGCAAAAACCGCCTCCAAAAAGGCTCTCCGACACGGTAGCGTGACGGTGGCTTTGACGGCGCTGATCCTGGTGGTGGTCGTTCTGCTCAACGCCTCGGTAACCACCCTGGCCATGCGGTTCGGCTGGTATATCAACATGAACCCCACCATGCTCTACCCCGTCACCGACGCCTGCTACGACTATCTGGATGAGTTCGTCATCCCCCGTGCCGACGAGGGCATCCGCATCATCTTCTGCGACGATGAAGAAAACATCCGAGCCGACGCCACCCAAAGCTACGTCCTCAACACCGCCGAGGACATCGCCGCCCGCTATCCGGGCAAGGTGAGCGTGGAGTACCTCAACGTTTGGGAAAACCCCAGGATCGCCCGTGAGTACGGCGTTACCGCCTCCACCTCGGTGGTGGTTGCCTCCGGCGATCAGCACAGGGTCTGCACCCTCCGCGACTTCTTCCTCTTCCCTGTCGACGACAACGAGAACCCCTCGGCCTACAACGGCGAGAAGCGCTTCGCCGTGGCCATGAAGGCCGTGGTCTCCCCCGATGCTCCCGTAGCCTACCTCACCCTTAATCACGGTGAGTCCACCGAGGATTACGCCCTCATGCATTCCCTCACCGATGCGGGCTATGTGATCAACTATCTGGATGCTCTGTCCTTTGACATCCCCGAGGACTGCGGTCTTCTGGTTTCCTACAATCCCGCCCGTGACTTCACCGAGACCGACGGGGTTTCGGGCATCTCCGAGATCGACAAGCTGGACGCCTACCTGCAAAAGGGGGGCAAGTTCATGTACTTCGTTTCGGCCGACACCTTCGCCGCAGGGGGCTTTGAAAACATTGAGACCTACCTGAAGGGCTGGGGCGTCACCTTCGCCCACAGCACGGGTGCCGAGGGGGTCGAGGAGTGCTTCGCCCTCCGTGACACCACCCACGCCATCACCACCGATGGCTACACCCTGCTGGGTCGCATCCCCGAGACGGGCTCTGCCTCCGCCATCATGCAGGAGGTACACGGCGTGCTCCGCGCATCCAACGCCACCGCCATCCGCATCCCCGACACCTTTACCGAGTCGGAGGGTAACTTCGTGAGCGGTACCCGCACCCTGACCCCTCTGCTTCGCACCTATGGAGGCGCCGAGGCATGGGCAGGCGGTCGCCCCGTGGATCGCACCTCCAAGGGCTACGAGCTGGTCACCCTGACCGACGACTCCGCCACAGGCGGCGCCGTGCTGGTCTGCTCCTCCACCGAGTTTGCCATTGAGGACACCCTCCGCATCGGCAGCTACGGCAACGCCGCCTTCCTGCTCTCGGCTCTGTCCGCCATGGGCATGGACGAGTCCCCCGTGACTCTTCAGTCCCAGCCCTTCTCGGATAGCTCCATCCATATTCTGACCACCGCTCAAGCGAGGATCATTACCGTCGCTCTGGTGGCCATCCCCGTCCTCGCCGTAACCCTTTGGGGCGCAATCGTACTCATCAGGAGGAAATTCGCATGAATCAAGAATCGAATACGCCTCGCAAAAGTACCCGACGCGCCTTGGGTGTCGCCATCACCGTGGCTGTGATCGCCGTGGTGCTGGCTGTCAACGTCCTGTTCTCCTTTATCGCTGACCGCTTCATGTGGCAGGTGGACGAGACCACCAACAAGTACACCTCCCGTCCCGGTGTGTCCATGTACACCCCTACCGAAAACTTTTTGAACGTCATCCGTGACTACGCCATCCCTATGGTACAGGAGCTGAACGCCACTCGCGCAGAAAAGGGCGAGGAGCCCCTCACCATCAACGTAAAATTCTGCTCCGAGCGGGACAAGGTCTACGGGGCTGATAAGCTTCGTATGATCCAGTATAGCGTGCTGGCTCTCCAGAAGGAATTCCCCGGCGCCGTGAGGGTGGAGTACCTCAATATTGAGAAAAACCCCTCCCAGGTGCAGAAGTACAAGGCTACCTCCTCCTCCAACATCTATCCCCATCAGATCATCTTCGAGTTCGGCACCGAGTACCGCGTCTGCTCCTACGACTACTTCTACTTGAAGAACGACAGCACCTCCAATGAGCATTGGGCCTACAACGGCGAGCAAAAGATCGCTTCCCTGCTCCTGGCTCTGACCCGTGCCGACTCCCCCATCGCCGCCTTCATCACCAACCACGGCGAGGCCGTGGAGGATTGCGAGTCCCTCCGCAATCTGGTGCATCGGGCAGGCTTTGACGTGGTGACCATCGACCTCTCGAGGGACGAGATCCCCGCCGACTGCCGCCTCCTCATCTCCTACGATCCCCAGACCGACTTTTTGGGCATGGGCAACACCGCCTTCACGGAGGGGGATCAGAGCGAGATCGACAGGCTGGATGAGTTTTTGGATCAGGCTTACTCCTTCATGCTCTTCGTGGATGCCGACACCCCCGAGCTTCCCGTTCTGGAGGAATATCTGGAGGAATGGGGCATTGCCGTGAGCCGAGCCGAGAACGCCGAGGGCGAGCTGGATAATCTCTTGATTCGTGACCAAGTCAGCAAGCTGGACAAGGACGGCTACGTCCCCATGGGTGAGTACGTCACCACGGGCGGCGGCGCCTCCATCACCGAGGATATGCGTAAGGTCGCCTATCCCGCCAAGGTGGTGTTCCCCAACGCCGTGGCCATCGGCATGTCCGACTCCTACAAGAAGACCCACGTAGTTCCCGATGACACCAACGGAGTCACCGAGGCCTACACCTACGGCGCTTACTACCGCAACGGCGTCAGCCGTTACTTCCACGACGTCTTCACCACTTCGGCGAATGCCTCGGTGGAGGCCTTCGGTAAGCAGTATCAGGTGGCCACCGATCTGAACCGATTCAACCTCATGACCCTGTCTCTTGAATCCCGCACGGTCATGGAGACCAACTACCTGTCCACCCAGGAGCCCTCCTACGTGGCGGTCTTCGGCTCCACCGAGTTTGCCTCCGACACCATTCTGGATTCCGCCGCCTACGGCAATACAGACGTGCTGACCGCCACCCTCCGTCATATGGGTCGGGAGGTCATGCCCGCCAATCTGGAATTCAAGGCCTTTAAGGTCTACACCGTAGACACCGAGGCTTACACCGTAAACGTCCGTTCCATGATCGGAACCACCGTCTTTATGACCCTGCTTCCCATCACCCTTTGCATCGCCATCGGCGTGGTGATCGGCGTCAAGAGAAAATACCGCTGAAAGGAGACCCACCCATGCAGGAAATCCAACTGATATTCGACCCCGGCAAGGGCTCCGTCTCCCTTTCCCGCATCACCGCCGTGGAGGGCGACCGTGTAGGCGCTCTGCCCAAGGCCACCCGCAAGGGCTACGTGTTTGGCGGCTGGTATCTTTCCCACAGCGCCGACCCCGATTCCCCCGAGGCCATCCGCATCACCTCAGAGACTGTTCTGGACGCATCCATGCTCAAGGGAGCGGACAGCGCCACCCTTTGCGCCCGCTGGGTCAAGCCGACCGACAAGAGCGCTGCCTCAAAAAAGACCTCTCTGGGTACGCAAAAGAAGGCCATCGCCGTACTGGTGATCCTGTCCGTGCTGCTGGCCGTCGCCTTCGGCGTCGTGTCGGTCATCGTGGATATTTACAGGTACGAGGACTTTGACGGTATCACCTACACCATCAAGAAGGACAAGGGCGTGTACGGTCTGTACCGAGACGGCGTGATCTGCGACGTCAACAGCGACGGCTACTACCAGACCGTCCTGGGCACTGAGCTGGACGTAGACCCTGAAACCGGCGAATACTCCATCTACGCCGTGGTAGACACCACAGGCACCGAGGTGGTAGGCGTGGGTCAGCGGGTCATGATGTTCAAGCAGCTCACCTACGATCAATCCTCCACAAGCGATGCCTCCAAGGTCATCAAGCGCATTGAGGTGCATAACCAACAGGGAGAGATCATCGTCAACCGAGGATCGAACAACCGATTCGAGGTAGAGGATTGCCCCACCGCCATTCTGGTGGATGAGCTGTTCGCCCAGCTTTCGGTGGGCTGCGGCTACACCATCTCCATGCAGAGACTGGAGAACCCCGTCCGCCTCCCTGACGGTACCATCGACTACTCCGAGTACGGTCTTGCCCCTGAGACGCGAGTCGAGAAGGACGAGGACGGCGCCGACGTGCTGGACGCCGACGGAAATCCCGTGACCTACGATTACGTCCCCACGTGGTACACCGTCACCACCATGACCGACGACCGCTACACCGTCACGCTGGGTGACGCCACCGTGTCCGGCACAGGCTACTACGCCCGCTACGAGGGCCGTGACACCGTTTATATCCTGTCCTCCACCAATCTGGATGCCGCCGTGCTTCAGCCCGTGGAGGCCCTCATCACCCCCATGCTGGTCTACCCCATGTCTATGAACACCTACTTCCAGGTTTCGGGTTTCGTGTACCGCTCGGATATTGACCACCACGGCATCTACCGTGACATGGTGCTGGAGCTGATCGGCTTTGACATCAATACCGTCGAGCCCGACGAGGACGGCAACTACTCCGAGGAGGTCAAGGCCAAGCTGGAGGAGGTCTCCACCGCCATAGAGGCCATGGGGGACGAGGACTTCTCCAAGATGTACGATCGCATCTTTAAGGACAATTCCCGTCTGGTCACCGCCTTCTCCTACGTGGATACGGATCAGCGAGTCGACACCCTCTACTCCGCCCTTCCCTACGTGATGGCCTCCGACTATATGGCGGGCTATCTCCCCAACTCCAACAACATCGGCTCGGTGCTGCAGGGGCTGTACAGCATGCAGTTTGACAGCGTAGCCGTTCTGAAGCCCACCGACGAGGAGCTGGAGGCCTTTGGTCTGGACACCCCCGCCCATGACTTCTCCTTCATTTATAAGGACGCAAGCGGGCAGGAGTTCAGCAACCACTTTATCCTCAGCGAAAAGACCGAGGACGGCAAGTATTACGGCTATTCCGAGATTTTTGACATGATCCTCGTCATTGACGAAAGCCAAGTACCCTACCTGGAGTGGGAAGAGATCGACTGGTACGAGCGAGAGTATTTCCTTTTCAACATCGCCCACGTGCAGACCATCAAGCTGGAGGGCACCTCGGTCAAATCCCCCATCACCTTTACGCTGGACAACTCTAAGACCGACCAGTCGAACGGCATGGCCTCGGATAAGCTGGAGATCTACGCCAACGGTATCCTCATGAATTACAATCTCACCGTGACCAAGCCCTCGGGCACGCAGGCCACCGAGACCGCCTACTACAATTTCACGCGCTTCTTCCAGGCCATGCTCACCGCCTCCGTGGAGGGGAACGCCGATCTGACCGCCGAGGAAATGGCGGCTCTTCGCCAGACCCCCGACGAGGATTGCTTCCTGAAGATCACCGTCCATGCCGATGACGGCAAGGGGCAGTCTGCCTACCTGGTCTACCGCTTCTACCGCTACACCGAGCGCAAGGCCTACCTGACGGTGGAGGTGCTGGATTCCACCGCCGACGTCGGCTCTCCCGAGAGAGGGCAGGGCATGTTCTACGTACTCCGCTCCTTCTGCGATAAGCTGGTGGCGGATGCCTACCGCTTCATGGAAGGCACCGAGATCGTCGTTGATTCCAAGAACTAACCGGGGCTCTGCCCCAGACCCCGCCCAAGGGACTTTTGCAAATCTCCTCGCCTTGCTCGGGGCAAATTCGCCTACGGCGAAGTTTGCGAGTCCCTTGGGAATCCCCAAAACCTTTAACAAACAGAGTAAATCCTTTAAACGAGCTGTTTTGAACGAAAGGACACGGTAATTATGGCAAAGCTGCAAATTCGCAAGGTTGGCGACGAGGCGCTCCGCAAGGTGTGCCGCCCCGTGGACGCCATCACCCCCCGCATTCTGACCCTTTTGGATGACATGATCGAGACCATGCGCGCCGCCGACGGCGTAGGTCTCGCCGCTCCCCAGGTGGGCATCCTCCGCCGCATCGTGGTGATCGAGGTTGAGCCCGGCCAGGTCATCGAGCTGATCAACCCCAAGATCATCGCCTTCTCCGGCGAGCAGGACGGCCAGGAGGGGTGCCTCTCGGTTCCCGGCCGCTTGGGTCTGGTCAAGCGCCCCATGAACGTCACCGTCCGCGCCATGAACCGGAGGGGCGAGACCGTAGACATCACCGGCCACGGCCTGCTGGCCCGTTGCTTCTGCCACGAGCTGGATCACCTGGACGGCGCTCTCTACATCGACAAGGCCTACTCCATGGACGAGGACGAGTAAGGAGCGTGGGAGAACGCTTGGAGGGAACTTCTTGCAAGAAGTTCCCTCCAAGTCTCGCTGCGGCTCGGTCACGACACGGCTCTGGATGCCACCGGCATCCATTCACTACCGCGTCGCCGCTTCGCTACCACCTTCAAGAACCTTCACATAAGGATATATGTAAGAATATATATATCCTTATTTAAAAGTTTTTGAAGATTCACAAGAAACTTTTTTCAAAAAGTTTCTTGTGCGGGGTGTGGGGCAGAGCCCCATAGCTCCAAGCGGGGTATGGGGCAAAGCCCCATGGCCGCTCCCCGAGAAAGGACGATACTATGCGCATTGTATTCATGGGTACACCCGATTTTGCTTTGTTTTCCCTGAAGGCACTGGTGGAGGCAGGTGAGGAGGTCGTGGGCGTGGTCACCCAGCCCGACAAGCCCCGTGGACGGGGCTACGTGCTGACGCCTCCCCCCGTCAAGACCTACGCTCTGGAGCAGGGCATCCCCGTCTACCAGCCCGAAACCCTGCGAAACGGGGCTTTTGACGATACTCTGCGGGAGCTGGATCCCGAGCTGATCGTGGTGGTCGCCTACGGCAAGATCCTGCCCAAGTCGGTTCTGGACTACCCCAAGCTGGGGTGCATCAACGTACACGGCTCCCTCCTCCCCGCCCTCCGCGGCGCTGCCCCTATGCAGAGAGCCATCATGGACGGCCACCCCGTCACGGGCATCACCACCATGTACATGGCCGAGGGTCTGGACACGGGGGATATGCTCCTGAAGGACGAGGTCGCCATCGAGGTGGAGGACAACTTTGAGACCATCCACGACAAGCTGGGACTGACGGGAGCGGGGACGCTTCTCCGCACCGTAAAGGCGCTAAAGGAAGGAACCCTGACCGCCACCCCCCAGGATGATTCCCTCTCCACCTACGCCGCAAAAATTGAAAAATCCGATTGCCTGATTGATTTCACCGCCGACGCCCACACGGTACACAACCGCATCCGCGGTCTGTCTCCCATGCCTCTGGCCTTCACCCACACCCCCGACGGAAGGCTTTTGAAGGTGCCCGCCGCCATTCGCGGGCAGTCCTCTGAGGTTGGTAGTCTTGCCGCCCCCGGCACGGTGCTGTCTCTGGAGAGGGGCATTGAGGTGGCCTGCGGTACGGGATCGGTGATCTTCACCGTAGTCACCCCCGAGGGCAAGAGCCGCATGAACGCCGCTGACTACATCCGTGGCCGCAAGGTAAGTGTGGGAGACGTGCTGTCCTGAACCGCACCCCATACATGGATTCCCCATTCCGTGGCACACTATCCACAAGCAATCCTCTTATGAAAGGAGCATACTATGCTTTTCGGTTTATTCTGGGGTGACTGGACCATTCTCGTCATAATCCCCGCCCTGATCTTTGCCCTGTGGGCCCAATTCAAGGTCAATTCCACCTTTAACAAATACGCCAAGATTGGCAACCGCCGAGGTCTTACCGGCGCAGAGGTGGCGCGCCGTGTGCTGGACGCCAACGGCCTCCACCACGTCACCGTCGAGCGAGTCCACGGCCATCTCACCGACCACTTTGATCCCAGAGCAGGCGTCATTCGCCTGTCGGATTCGGTCTACGCCTCCACGGGCATCGCCGCTCTGGGTGTGGCCGCCCACGAGGCAGGTCACGCCGTCCAGCACGCCGTGGGCTACGCCCCCATCAAGCTGAGAACCGCCATCATTCCCCTGACCCGCTTCGGCTCCTTCATGGCCATGCCCCTGTTCATCATCGGCATGCTCTTCTCGGGCGCCTCCTATCTGGGCTACGGCATTGGCACCATCTTCATGATGACGGGTATTCTGTTCTTCTCCTTCTCTACCCTGTTTCAGTTGGTAACGCTTCCCACCGAGTTCAACGCCTCGGCAAGAGCCATGAAGGCCTTGGAGGGCGGCGGCATTCTGGCCTCCGACGAGCTGCCGGCCGCCAGAGCCACCCTCTCCGCCGCCGCCATGACCTACGTGGCCGCTCTGGCCACCTCGCTGGCCTCTCTCCTGCGACTCATCCTCATTTTCAACCGCCGCCGCTGACGGCGAAAAGGAGGTCACCATGCCCGCCCCTACCTCATCCCCCCGCGCGCTGGCGCTCTCCACCCTTCTGTCGGTGGAGAAGGGCAAGTACGGCAACATCGCCGTGGACACCGTCCTCAAAAGATTCGATTTGAGCGAACCCGACCGCCATCTCTACACCGCCCTGGTGTACGGTGTGACCGAGCGCAAGACCACCCTGGAGTTTCTTCTGAGCCGCTTCTCCTCCCGCCCCATATCCGAGCTGGACGGCACGGTTCGGCTGGCTCTTTGCATGGGGCTCTACCAGCTCATCTATCTGGATCGCATCCCAGACCACGCCGCCCTGGACGAGACGGTGTCCTTGGTGTCCCGCAAGGTATCGGGCTACGTCAACGCCGTCCTGCGCTCCTACCTGCGATTTGAGGCCTCTCTTCCCCGTCTCCCCGACGGCAATACCCCGCCCCGTGAAAAGCACCTGACCACCCCCGAGGCGTGGGTCTCCCGCTTCCCCGAGCTGGCTGAGGGTGATCTCTCCGCCCTGTCGGTATGCTACGGAATCCCCGTGTCCCTGTGTGAGACCTTCGTGACTGCATTGGGTTACGCAACCGCCGCATCGGCTCTGGCGGGATTTTCTCAAAAGCCCCCCATGACCCTGCGAGTCAACACCGAGAAGACCACCCCCGAGGCTCTCGCCGCAGAGCTGACCGCCGCAGGGCTGACGGTGCGTCCCGCCCACTATGCCGCCACCGCTCTCCGTGTGCCCGACGGCGCTATCACGGCCACCGAGGCCTTTGAACGGGGCGACTTCTTCATACAGGACGAGGCCTCCCAGCTTTGCGTGGCGGCGTTGGAGGCCCGCCCCGGCGACGTAGTGGCCGACACCTGCGCCTGCCCCGGCTCTAAATCCTTCGGCATCGCTCTGACCATGAAAAATCAGGGCGAGGTACATTCCTTTGATCTCCACAGAAGCAAGCTCTCCCTCATCACCTCGGGAGCGGAGCGACTGGGACTCTCCATCGTGACCGCCGACGAGCGGGACGCCCGCGATCCCGATCCCACCCTCATGGGTAAGTGCGACCGAGTGCTGTGCGACGTGCCCTGCTCGGGTCTGGGAGTCATTGCCAAAAAGCCCGAGATCCGCCACAAGGATCTGACCGAGTCCGCCCGACTCCCCGCCATTCAGGCCGCCATTCTGGAGGCGTCTGCGGGATACCTGAAACCCGGCGGCGTGCTGGTCTACTCCACCTGCACCGTCCTCCCCGCCGAGAACCGAGACGTGATCCGGGCGTTCCTTGCATCTCACCCCGAATTTGAGCCCCTCGATTTTGCCTTCCCCGCCAAGGATAGCGAGGTGTCCGACATCCGCTCCGAGGGGGGTATGGTCACCCTCCTCCCCGACAAAAACGCCACTGACGGCTTCTTTATTGCCCGTCTTCGCAAAAAATGATGCGTCCCCCCGCTTTGCTCATAAGCAAAGCGGGGTTTCCCTTTCAAAACAAAATTTCAAATTGCAGGGCACCTCTAATAACTCATCGTGCGGCGAGCGACGAGAAGATTTTTCGTCAGTCTAAACAAAAAGCCGCACGTATAGTTGATCCTATACGAAGGATTTTTGTGACGAATGACGGAAAAGATTCCGTCGATTC
>JAFXJW010000150.1 GCA_017532045.1 Clostridia bacterium
CGGAGCGCCGAGCTCGCGGGTTTGGCCTATTCGCGGGGATGTGTCTCCGCGTTTCGGGCGTGTTCCGCGCGGACGGCGCTCCGCCGTTCGTGCGGGCCATCGAGTATCCTCGACCTTCCGCGCATTCAGATCCCTTCGCCCCGACCCGGGCGAAGGGGTCGCGCGCACAGATGGTGGGTTCCGTAAGGGAGGCACCCCGGGGGCCTCCCTTGCGTGGCGCTCTTTTGGTACTTTTCTCTCGACACGGAGAAAGAAGTACATATATCAATCTCCCCGATAAACCCCAATTTGAAATTCACCTGAAAGGAGTCCTGCTATGGGCAATCTGAACCAAGCCCCCTCTGCCGACCGCATTCATATTGGCTTTTTCGGTCTGCGCAATGCGGGCAAATCCTTCCTCGTCAATGCCGTCACGGGGCAGTCCCTGTCGGTAGTGTCCGACGTAGCGGGAACCACCACCGACCCTGTGAAAAAGGCTATGGAGCTGCTCCCCCTGGGCCCCGTGGTCATCATCGATACCCCCGGTCTGGACGACGAGGGTGCTTTGGGTGAGATGCGGGTACAGAAGGCGCGGGAGGTGCTGGCCACCGTCCACATCGCCGTTTTGGTGGTAGATGCCACCCGAGGCATGAGCGAGCTGGACAACACTCTCGTGGCCCTCTTTGAAGAGCGCAAGCTCCCCTACGTCATCGCCCTGAACAAGTGCGACCTGCTCCCCGCTCCCCCCGCCGCCAAGGACAATCGCCTTCCCGTCAGCGCCGCTACGGGTACGGGTATCTTTGAACTGAAGGAGGCCATCGCCGCCTTCGCCAAGGGAACGGGCAACAGCCGCCGTCTGGTGGCCGACCTCCTCTCCCCCGACGATCTGGTGGTGCTGGTCATCCCCGTTGACGAGTCCGCCCCCAAGGGCCGCCTCATCCTGCCTCAGCAGAACACCATCCGTGACGTTCTGGACAGCCACTGTACCGTAGTGGCCTGTCAGGACACCGAGCTGAAAAAGACCCTGTCCATGCTGGCGGTCAAGCCCGCTCTGGTCATCACCGACTCCCAGGCCTTCGGGCGGGTGGCGAGAGATGTCCCCGCCGACGTCCCCCTGACCTCCTTCTCCATCCTGTTCGCCCGCTACAAGGGGGATCTTCCCTCCCTCGTCCGCGGCGCGGCAGCCCTGTCCTCCCTGCGGGACGGAGACCGTGTGATCATCGCCGAGGGGTGTACCCACCACCGCCAATGCGGTGACATCGGGACGGTAAAAATTCCCCGCTGGGTGGAGGAATTTTCGGGTGCAAAGCCTGTCTACACCTTTACCTCGGGCGGTGAATTCCCTCACGATCTGTCCGACTACAAGCTCATCATCCATTGCGGCGGATGCATGCTCACCGAAAAGGAAATGACCCACCGCATGGCCATAGCCACCGAGGCGGGCGTTCCAATGGTCAACTACGGTGTGGCCATCGCCCACATCCACGGCATCCTCAAAAAGAGCCTCGCCCCCTTCCCCGACGCTCTGGCTCTTCTCTCTTGACTTTCCCCTCCTCATATGCTATAATAATCGTATACAACCGTACTATTCCCGAAAGGAGTTCCCCATGAAGAAAGGCCTTCTGATCCGCATCTCCGCCATCCTCCTGTCCGCTCTGATGCTACTGGCCGCCGTTGCCTGCGGCAACGCATCCGATGAGACAGTGAATACCACTGCAGCCGACACAACCTCAGCGATCACCGAGGAGGAGACCTCCTACGTCCCCGACATCGAGGTCAAGAACTATGACGAGAAATTCAATATTATTACAGGCCATTCCGTCCCTGCGGAGAAAATCGCCCTTGAAGAGCTGGACAAGGCCGAAGCCGGGGACGTGGAGATCGCCGTTTACGAGCGTGGTCTCAGGATCAAGGAGCATCTGGGTGTTACACTGGTCATGCAGGATGGGGGAGACTGGATGCGCTATGCGGACACCGTCATGCGCTCGGTCAGCTCGAATTCAGACGACTACCAGCTGGTACTGACCAACGTCTATTACGGCGTAGCCCCCTTCGTGGCCAACGGCTACCTGTACGACATCGGCGAGCTGGACGCCGTCAATCTGGATGCCCCCTACTGGGCAGGCGATCTCATGGAGGACATCCGCGTTGAGGATAAGTATTACCTTGGATACGGTGACATGTGCCTTTCCGACGTGCTGGTCGTCATTGCCAACAAGGATCTCATGGAAAAATACAATATAACAGCCCCCTACGACGACGTCCGCAACAGGAAGTGGACGCTGGACAAAATGGCTGAGATCGCCTCCCTGGTATCCGAGAATAACGGCGACCCCAAGTGGGACGAAACCGACGTCTACGGCATCAGCGGCCTGGCATGGATCCCCTTCATCAGCTTCATCACCTCCTCGGATATGAAAATCGTGGATCGGGACGAGAACGGTGTGTTCTCCCTCGCCTACAGCCGCAATTCCGAGAAGATGCTTTCCCTCATAGAAAAGCTCACCGCTATGCACGATGCGGAGTACTCCTACTTCTGGCCTCACACCACGGGCGTTGAGCTGGATTTCGCAAGCGGAAACACCCTGTTCCAGCTATACCACTCCAGCTCTCTGGAGACCCTGCGCTCCGAAGCGGTCCGCTTCGGTATCCTCCCTTACCCCCTCTACGACGAGAACCAGAAGGAATACAAATCCCTCAACTGGAACGGACTGATCGCCGTCCCCACCACCATCGGAAATCCTGACATGGTGGGTGAGGTTCTGGAGCTGATGAATTACTATTCTGCCGACGTAAAGGTCGCCTACCATGAAAAGCTTCTGGGCACCAAGCTGGCCGATTCCCCCGATGATGCCGAGATGCTGAACATCATCTGGGCCTCCCAGACCTCCGACGTAGGCCTCATCTGCTGCAACTGCAACGATTTCATGGATAAGCTGGTCTACATGGTTCCCTCTCTCGTGGGTGGATATAAAAACGCCATCTCCTTCTCCAGCTATCTGGGGAGATACACCACCGCCGCCCAAAGGGGTCTGGATAAGGTATTTAAACAGTAACGAAAGAGACGGTATCACCACGCTCTCCCCCACAGAAACAGGCTGTCCCATTGATTTTGGGGCAGCCTCTTTTGTAATCCTACACAAAAACCCCCTCGGGGATTCGGATGATATGCACCAATACCGAGAAATTCTGCCCAATGCGGCTGAAAGACTCGATTTCCCTTGACAGAGGAGAGAAAAAGGAGTATAATAAGAACAAATGAACGCCCGCCTTCGGGCAAAAGCAACCCCCCCATGAGAACTTGACGAAAGGACGGTTTTCTACCATGAAGAACATTTCCCGCAATCTCACCATGCTCTGCGATTTCTACGAGCTGACCATGTCCAACGGCTACTTCAAGACGGGGCTTTCGGATCAGATCGTCTACTTTGACGTGTTCTACCGCAAGAACCCCGACGAGGGCGGCTACGCCGTGGTAGCGGGTCTTGAGCAGATCGTGGAGTACATTCAAAGCCTCCACTTCGACGAGGAGGATATCGCCTTCCTACGCTCCAAAAACCTCTTCGACGAGGGCTTTTTGAACTACCTCCGCACCTTCCGCTTCACGGGCGACATCTGGGCCGTCCCCGAGGGCACCTACGTGTTCCCCGGTGAGCCTCTCATGATCGTCCGCGCCCCTACCATTGAGGCCCAGTTCATCGAGACCTACGTCCTCATGGTCATCAATCACGAATCCCTCATCGCCACCAAGGCCTCCCGTCTGGCTCGCGCCGCCAAGGGTCGGGCCATCTCCGAGTTCGGCTCTCGCCGCGCCCAGGGTGCCGATGCCGCCATTCTGGGCGCCCGCGCCGCCTACATCGGCGGCGTGAACAACACCGCCTGCACCATCTCCGACGAGATCTACGGCGTCCCCGCCTCGGGCACCATGGCTCACGCCTGGGTGCAGATGTTTGACGACGAGCTCACCGCCTTCCGCACCTACTGCAAGCTCTATCCCCACAACGCCACCCTTCTGGTGGATACCTACAACGTGCTGGAATCGGGTGTCCCCCATGCCATTCAGGCCTTTGAAGAGGTCCTTAAGCCCCTGGGCATTACCAAGTGCGCCGTCCGACTGGATTCGGGTGACATCGCCTACCTGACCAAGAAGGTGCGCCGCATGCTGGACGAGGCGGGCTGGTTTGATTGCAAGATCGTGGTCTCCAACTCTCTGGACGAGTACATCATCCGTGAGCTGATCCGTCAGGGGGCCGAGGTGGATGCCTTCGGCGTGGGTGAGCGTCTCATCACCGCCAAGAGCGATCCTGTGTTCGGCGGCGTGTACAAGCTCACCGCTGTGGAACGCCCCGACGGCTCAATCCTGCCCAAGATCAAGATCAGCGAGAACGTGGGTAAGATCACCACCCCCCACTTCAAGAAGGTCTACCGCCTCCGCGGTCGTGACACCGGCAAAGCCGAGGCCGATCTCATCTGCCTGTACGACGAGGTCATCGACGACACCCAGCCCCTGGAGATCTTCGATCCCCAGAATACCTGGAAGCGCAAGACCCTGACCAACTTCACCGCCACCGAGCTGCTGGTACAGATCTTCAAGAACGGCGAGCTGGTCTACGACCTGCCCACCTTGGACGAGATCCGTGAGCGTTGCCGCCGTGAGCGGGACGGCATGTGGGAGGAGGTTCGCCGATTCACCAACCCCCATAACTACTACGTGGATCTGTCCCAGAAGCTATGGGACGTAAAGCACGGACTTCTGAATCAGCGAAATCATTGATCATTTCCAAAGGAAAAGCTGTACGGCGTAAAAGTTATACTCTAAAGGACAGTTTTTAAATTTCAACAGAATATGTACCTCCCGACAAGAAAAGGACGAAGAATTGTTAAAATTCCTCGTCCTTTTTTTCTTGACAAGCACTGCTTCTGTGAACACAGAAGCTCTTTTTTATATTAACGATCTATTTGCTTTGCAAATGCGATATATTCTCGCGGCTTGCCATGCAAGCTACGCTCAAATGCGATATATCCTCCCTTACGGTCGGTTGCGATATGATATAAATCCCTTTCACGCCCCGCAGGGCATATCGCATCGAAGATATATCGCACGCTTCAGCGTATATCGCAAATCTCGTAAGAGATTTATATCGCTGCGTAGTGTCCTTAAGGGCACTACGCATACCGTACAGCTTTTCCTTTATTTCTCCACGTGGGAATCGTAGTATTTCTCTTGAAAATAGACGGCCTTGGTCATTTCCTCCACGGAAAAATCCATTCCCTCGGGGGCCATGATGAGCTTGTCCTCTACGTCATCGGCACGAAAGACGATACCGATGACCTGCCCCGTATAGGTCTCCACGGGGTGATCAACACCCAACAGAAACACATCCAGCTCCTCGCCGTCCCCTCCGAGAACACCGGCAATATAGCCGTAATTGATGGGGTAGACCAAGGTCTTTTCCCCCTTGTGATGGACGTATCCGATAGGGCGGTCGATAGCAATGGTCACGGTCTGCCCCAAGTACGGGCGCAGGTCGGGACGGGGGAATTCCTGTATCATACTTCTATACTCCTATGCTTCCCGTAGGGATTTACTTGATCCGTCTTACCTCGGTGTAGAATCGCTTATCCTCGGCGTGACCCATGGAGAAGGTCTTTCGGGGTAGCGCACCATCGGTGATGACCGTGGAGAACAACGCCTCCTTGGCCATGCCGTCAAAAATGAAGGCGACGGCATCGGGACGGTTGGCCAGAGCGATGGCGGGATCACGGCCGTGGATGTAGTCCACGTATGCGCCGTCGGGTGCCGTCTTCAGATACTCATCCAGAAAATCCTGCACCGTTCCTACCGTCAGGGCGGCCACGGGAGACGGAACCGTCATAGTGCCCGCCCGTCCGTTGGAAAACCAAAAAATCTCTTGGGGATCTGCCTCGCCGCAGAGTCCTGCGACGTAGGACTCAAAGGAGGTAAGCACGTGATCCGGCTCCACCCCGAAGATCACACGGTAGATGGGCTCAAACTGCAATGAATCGTCATAGAGATTCACCACCTCGCAGAGGGCGTAGCGGGCGGGATGGCTCATGGCGGCCTCGTCGCCGAGGGCGGCTCTTACCTCCTCAAAGCAGGTCTTGGCGGCGGCCAGGGAGTGATTTCCGTCGCCCACGGCAAAGAGCAGGGGGGCAAGACCGGCCCTGCCGTACCGCTCGGCCATGGCCTCGGGGGTGATGAGGGCGGCCAAAGCGTCCTCCACCTGCTCCATGAGGGCGGGGGTAAGGAAATATCCCTTCAGGTGTCCGCTGTTCTGCATGAGATCGTGATCGTAGGCGGGGGTCAGGGTATCCTTGAGAGCCACCAAAGGCTCCACCACGGTACGGGCGCGGTCGTCAATGAGCATCATGACGTGAGGAAGCTCCACGGGGGCGTCACGGCGGACGGCGGTACGGGCGGGAATGCGCTCGGTAACGGTGGCCTCGGTGGCGCGGATCAGGCTGTCCGCGCCCTTGCGATAGTCGTAGGTCATGAGATCCACCATGCCCATCAGTCCCCAGCGAGTCTCTCCCCCTGCAAGGGTGCGCTCAACCAGAATCATGGAGTTGGGATGCTCGGTCAGCACGCCGCCGAGGTAGTCCTCCATAGCCGCCAGCACGGCGGGCTTGCGGGTATCCGTCTCGGACAGATAGACCTCGGGAATGATGAGGCGCAGGGTGGAGGGGGCGTCCGACGCAACGGCATCGGCGGCCTCCCAGTAATCGGGCTGGGAGGTATATTGATCGCAGGCCACGCAGGACCAGCGCTCTCCGTTATATCGGGAAAAATCAGGCAGAAGAATATCTGCTGGCTTGAAGGGGACAGACATAAGAAACTCCTTTCGGAACACGGGTCAACGGTTCACTCTCTGACCTCTATTATACAGGAAAACCGCAAAAAAAGCAAGAGGAATCTCTTTTTTTCTCATCATTATTGAAAAAAAGCCAAAATATTCCCATGTAAAACATTTTGTTCACAGAATATCGTGTGATTATTAAAATTTTCATGATATAATAATATGAATTTTTGCGTGCATTTTTCGCAGTGAATCCCGACATCATCCTGTAAATCTGCTCTGAAAGGCGGTCGATCCTTTATGTTTCACGGCCCCCCTCCCGGTGCGCGCTTCCAGTACACCAAAATAACTCCCCCAAAAAATATTGCCGACGTTCCCCGCTATCTACGGGAGCTTCTGAGCGGCTTTTTTACCCGCATGGGTTACGTGTGCAAGCTGGTCTGGAACACGGGACATTGGATCCTGTTCTCCATGCTCTTCTTCTCTGTATTCCAGGGTCTTATGCCCGTCATCGGCTCAAAGATCTCCGAGGCGGTCCTCAACGAGCTGCAGGCGCAGTACGGCCAATCCGACCAGAGCTTCGCCGCCTTCCTCGGTACAACGGCTTTCTTCCTGCTGGTGTTCATGTTCGTCTACAACATCCTGAACAGCATTCTGAACACCCTGAGGAACACCGTCATCCGCATTGCGGGCGAGCTGGTGGTACGAACCGTGAAGCTGGAGATCATGAACAAGGCCAAGACTCTGGACCTTTGCTCCTTCGACCTTCCCGCCTTCTACGAGAAGCTGGAAAACGCCAACCGAGAGGCCGGTATGCGCCCCATCCAGATTCTGTCCTCCACCTTTTCGGTGATCAGCGCCGCCATCACCCTGATCTCCTATGTGGTCGTGCTGGCGACTGAGCTTTGGTGGGCGGCTCTGGTCATGGTCATCATATCCGTTCCCTCGGCCATCATCAATTTCCATTACCGCCGCAAGCACTTCCAGTATATGCGCCGTCGCTCCAAGGATCGCAGACAGATGACCTACTACTCGGATCTCATGGTCAACAAGGACATGGTAAAGGAGATCCGTATGTTCGGCCTGTCCGAGACCTTCATCCATCGCTACAAGGAGACCTTTGACCGCTACTATGCGGGCATACGCGCCCTCATTTTGCGGGAGGATATGTGGCACGTCATCATTGCCGTCGTCTCCTCCATCATCAACTGTGGCTTCTTTGCATGGTTCGCCTACGGCGTGGTCGTAGGCAAGTACCAAGTCGGCACGTACACCCTCTATTCCGGCGCCCTGGCACAGATCTCCGCCGCAGTAGCCTCCCTGATCACCATTTCCGCCACCATTTACGAGGGCACTCTGTTCATCGACAACCTGACCTCCTTCCTGAAGGAGGAGCCCACCATCGTCCCCGTCGTTCCCGAGGAGCGCCAGGAGGAGGGTCCTCTCAAGGTGGCTCACGGTCAGTCCCATACCATTGAATTCCGCCACGTCAGCTTTATCTATCCCGGCACCGAGAAGAAGGTACTGGATGACGTAAGTCTGGTCATTCGTCCCGGCGAGACGCTGGTGCTGGTGGGTCTGAACGGCGCCGGCAAGACCACCCTGCTCAAGCTCTTGACCCGTCTCTACGATCCCACCGAGGGTATCATCCTCTTGGATGGCGAGGACATCCGCGCCTACGATGTGGATGACCTGTACAGCATGTTCGGCATCATCTTCCAGGATTTCGGGAAGTACGCCGTCAACGTCAGTGAGAACATCCACTTCGGTGACATCCACAAGGAAATGCTGGAGGAGGATATCCGCCGCGCCGCAGAGGAAGCAGACGCCACGGATTACATCAACCATCTGCCCGAAGGCTTTGACACACCTCTCATGCGCATTTTTGAGGAGAACGGCATTGAGCTTTCCATCGGACAGTGGCAAAAGCTGGCCATTGCCCGCGCCTTCTACAGCGATTCCGACGTGCTGATTTTGGACGAGCCCACCGCCTCCCTCGACCCCATGGCCGAGCAGGAGATCTTCAACCAGTTCGACCGTCTCCGCTCCGACAAGACCACTATCTTCGTCTCCCACCGCCTCTCCTCGGCCACCGTGGCCTCTAAGATTGCGGTGCTGGAGTACGGCAAGATCATTGAGGAGGGCGACCACCGCACTCTGATGGCCAAGAGAGGACGCTACTACGAGCTGTTCTCCACCCAGGCTAAGCGCTACGTCACCGAGGGTAAAGCCATTCTGGAGGAGGTCACCGACTAACCCCCTGATCCCCGTGGAGGCAGACGCCCATTTCCACGAATAAACTGTATCAACTATCCACGCAACCTCAAAGAATCCATCTCAAAGGAGACCCATACCATGTCTATCAAAGTTGTTAAATTCGGTGGAAGCTCCCTGGCCGATGCCGAGCATTTCCGTCAGGTAGCCGCCATCATCAAGGCTGATCCCGATCGCCGCTACGTCGTCCCCTCCGCCCCCGGCAAGCGAGACAAGAACGACACAAAGGTCACGGATATGCTGTACCGCTGCTACGACCTCATCAAGTCCCGCTCCTCCATGGAGTCCATCGACGCCTGCTACAACGAGATCCGCGCCCGCTACACCGGCATCATTGCCGAGCTGGGTCTGGACTACGATATCAACGGTGAGCTGGACTACGTAAAGAACGCCATGCTCCACGCCGCCGGTCGGGGCTACGCCGCCTCCCGTGGCGAGTACCTCAACAGCCTGATCCTGGCCAAGTACCTGGGCTTTGACTTCATCGACGCCGAAAACGTCATTTTCTTCAAGGAGAACGGTACGCTGGACGAGGAAAAGACCAACACCGAGCTGGCCGCCGAGCTGGATAAGCACAAGTACGCCGTTATCCCCGGCTTCTACGGCGGTACCCCCAACGGCACCGTGAAAACCTTCTCCCGTGGCGGCTCGGACATCACCGGCTCCATCGTGGCCAAGGCCGCTAAGGCCGATCTCTATGAGAACTGGACCGACGTGTCCGGCTTCATGATGGCCGACCCCCGCATCATCAACAATCCTTGCGTCATCAAGGAGATCACCTACCGTGAGCTTCGGGAGCTTTCCTACATGGGCGCTACCGTCCTCCACGAGGATGCCGTATTCCCCGTCCGCTCCGCCGGTATTCCCATCAACATCCGCAACACCAACCGTCCCGAGGACGAGGGTACGATGATCGTATCCCACTCGGTCAACTACGACTTTGAGCACGTCATTACGGGTATAGCCGGCAAAAAGAGCTTCTCGGTCATCACCATTGAGAAGGACAGCATGAACACCGAGGTGGGATTTGGCCGCAAGGTGCTGGAGGTCTTTGAGGACAACGAGATCTCCTTCGAGCATCTGCCCTCGGGCATTGACACCATGAGCGTGGTGGTCTCCTCCGCCTCTCTGGAGGGTCGCCGTGAAAAGGTCATGAACGCCATCGTCCGCGCCGTCCGTCCCGACAGCGTATTCATTGAGGACGAATTGGCCCTCATCGCCGTGGTGGGTCGCGGCATGGTCAAGGCCAAGGGTACTGCCGCCCGTGTGTGCGACGCTCTGGCTCGCGCCGACGTCAACATCCGTATGATCGATCAGGGCTCCTCCGAGCTGAACATCATCGTGGGCGTGGACGACGAGGCCTACGAAAGCGCCCTGCAGGCCATTTACGCCGAATTCGTCAAGGCATAAAAAGAACGAGGGGCTTTGCCCCTGCCCCCCGCAAGCCCCTTTTGCAAAAGTGGCTTGACCCACTAAACCTTTAAAATGTTTTTACAAACATAAAAGATGCGTTACACCAAATTCGCACGAATGAAAAAAGACGAGGGCTTTGCCCCTCGTCTTTCGTTATGGATTCCTTACGCCATCTCGGCAGGCAGCTGCTTACCGCCCAGCAGGTGAAAGTGCAGGTGCTTGACACTCTGGCAGCCGTCCTCACCGCAGTTGGTGATGACACGGTAGCCCTTGGTCAGCCCCTCGGCAGCGGCGATCTTGGGGATCACCTCAAAAATGCGAGCCACAAAGCCGCTGTTCTCGGCGGTCACCTCGTCGGCTGAGGCCAGATGAGCCTTGGGCACAATGAGAATGTGGGTGGGCGCCATGGGAGCGATATCACGGAAGGCGTACACCAGCTCGTCCTCGTACACCTTGGCGGAGGGAATGTCCCCCGCAATGATCTTACAGAAAATGCAATCCATATTCAAAATCCTTTCGCAGATAATCTGATCGCTCTCATTGTACACCGAAACGAAAGGATTGTCAAGAGCATAGTGAATATAAATTGCAGGGCACCTCTAATAACTCATCGTGCGGCGAGCGACGAGAAGATTTTTCGTCAGTCTAAACAAAAAGCCGCACGTATAGTTGATCCTATACGAAGGATTTTTGTGACGAATGACGGAAAAGATTCCGTCGATTC
>JAFXJW010000151.1 GCA_017532045.1 Clostridia bacterium
GTGTATATCGACGAAAAAAGATGTCGATATGTCCCTACGGGACTCGATATGTGCCTTGCGGCACTCGATATATTCCTGCGGAATTCGATATGCGCCCTGCGGGCGCGAGGTCGGGCGCAGCCCGATAAACCCAAATTTGAAGTCAGGTCGTTGCTTTGTCCGTCCTGAAAATGGCCCGCACGCCGGCGGTGACGAGGGGAGCCAGGATCATGCCCCACACGCCTAAGAGCCGCAGCCCGGCATACATGGAGAACAAGGAGAGGAGAGGGTGAAGTCCTAGACCGTCTCCGATGAGCTTTGGTTCCAGGATCTGCCGAGTCAGGGTGGAGACCGCGTAGAGAGCGAGGAGTCCGATCCCCAGCTTGACCTGCCCCAAGAGCAGACAGATCACCGCCCAAGGAATGAGAATGATCCCCGTGCCCAAAAGGGGCAATAGATCCACCGTGGCTAAAAGCAGGGCGAGAATGAAGGCGTAGGGGATCTTCAGAACAGCCAGGCCGATGAAGGACAGACAGAAGGTCAGAAGCCCCAGGAGCAGGCAGGCGCGGAGATACTGCCGTCCCAATCGGCGAAGGCGACGGCCGATGGGGGGAAGGCGATCCCGCAGGGGAGCGGGGGTCAGGCGGGAGAAGAAGGCGGAGACCCCTCGCCCCAGCCGCCCGTCGTCGGCGGTGAAGTAGTAGCAGGCCAGCAGGGTCACGGTGATAAAGATGAAGGCCGCAGGGACAAACCCCGCCACGCTCATGGCGGCGTCGGGAAGGCGGGCGGTGATGGCCTCGGTTAGGCGGGTCACCCCCGTCTCCACCCAGCGATCCACGGCGTTACATAGATCGGCGTAGAAGGGAGCGTCCTCAAAGCGGCGTAGAAAGGGAATGTGGGAGGATAGGGAGCTGACCTTGGAAAGGAGAGTCTCCACCGCCGCCGTGAGCCCCTCGGTGTCGGCGGTCAGCTCCTCGGCCAGACGGGTCAGCTCCCGTATGCCCCGCATCACTCCACCCACCAGCAGGGCGGATATGCCCCCCGTTGCCAAGACCACGAGTATGGCCGCAGAAGCGCCCCGGGGGAGCTTTGTTTTGCGGGTGAGGCGGACGGAAAGAGGACGGACGACTCGGGACAGGAGGTAGGCAAGGAGGAAGGGGAGGAGGATGCCCGTGGCGTGGCGGAGGGTCAGCCACAAAAACAGAAGGCCTACGGAGGCGCAAAAGAGCATGGAGGCGGTTTTCTGCCAGTTGACGGAGGAGGGGGTCATAGGGGCTCCTTTTGATGGGTTTTGAGGGGGATTTATGAATAGTATGCAAACCCCTATGAAAATTATTTCGTTCGCGTAAAAAAATCTTGACAAATGTCCTCCCGAATGGTACAATAATGCAGTATATACGGGGGCGATAAGCCCTGAAGAAAGGAATTTTTCAAATGAGCAATAAGCGTTACAGCAACAAGGGCGTGAATTCTGCCGCTCGGGCGCAGGCCACCGCCGCCGCCGAGCAGGAGAGCAAGCGCCAGTCTATGATCGTGTGTATCGTGGCTATTGCCGTGGTCGTTTTGGCCGTTATTCTGGCTTTGGTACTGGGCGGTGTGGATAAGAATACCACCGCCGATAACAAGACCACCACCGCTGCCACCACCACTACCTCAACCACGACCACCGGTAGTGCCGATAAGAACGCCGACATGACCGCCATCAAGGCCGAGATCGACTCCAAGGAGGCGGCTGATTTTGTTGAGACCACCGAGGTCACCGAGTACGTCAAGCTGACCGTCAAGCACTACGGCGACGTGGTCATCCGTCTTCGTTCCGACATCGCTCCCATCACCGTAGCCAACTTCCAGAAGCTGGTGGGTGAGAAATTCTATGACGGCCTCACCTTCCACCGCATCTACAAGGGCTTTATGATCCAGGGCGGCGACCCCAAGGGTGACGGTACCGGCGGCTCGGGTACCACCATCAAGGGCGAGTTCAAGATCAACGGCGTACAGAACGATCTGTCCCATATCACGGGCGTGATCTCCATGGCTCGCCGCTCCACTCCCTACGACAGCGCCACCAGCCAGTTCTTCATCTGCAACGCGGATGCCTCGGGCAATTTGTACGGTAAGTACGCGGGCTTCGGCTACGTGGTAGCGGGTCTGGACGTGGTTCTGACCGTCTCCGAGGTGGAGGTTACCGCCAAAGTTCCCGGTGGCGAGCAGTCCCTGCCCGTAGAGCCTGTGTATATCGAGAAGATCTGCTTCGTAAACCCCAAGTAAATACAAAAACCGTTGCGGGATTTCTCTGTTGCTCTAAACGGAGAAAACGCAACAATTAAAAGTTCCCACAGACCAATCAAACGGTTTGTGGGGACTTTATCATATAGGCAGAAGAAAGGTAAAGAAAGGCTCCCTCCGGGAGGGAGCTGTCAGCATAGCTGACTGAGGGAGAATGCGTGACGATAAAGTTAATCTGAACTCAAAGTCAGGAAGGCTCCTTCCGTCACGCTTCGCGTGCCACCTCCCTCTCGGAGGGAGGCTTTTACGGCGGCATCGATATACTCGCAGACACCCCGGAAGTTTGTGTTGATTTGACGGTTTGTAAACCGTATAACTTTCAGGGTACCTTCAGGCTGTCGGCGTAGGCCGTGGCCAGAGCGTCGCACCGCTCGTTGTAGGGGTGTCCCGCATGCCCCCGTACCCAAACGAACTCCACCTCGTGACGGTCTACCTGCGCCAGAAGGGCGTCCCACAGCTCGGGATTCAGGGCGGGGGTCTTGTCTCCCTTGATCCAGCCCTTCTCCTTCCAGGAGCGGGCCCAACCCTTGGTGATGCCGTCGATGACGTACTTGGAATCTGAGGTCAGGGTCACCTGACAGGGCTCCTTGAGGGCGGACAGGGCGGTGATGACGGCGGTCAGCTCCATGCGGTTGTTGGTGGTCTCGGGATGTCCCCCCGAAAGCTCCTTTTCACGGCCGTTGTAGACCAGAATGGCTCCCCAGCCCCCGGGGCCGGGATTGCCGCGGCAGGCGCCGTCGGTGTATATGTCTACGTGCTTCATGGTGTATCTCCTTGCGGTGGCATTCTGGTGCCATTATACCACAAAGGGCGGGCGGGGTCAAGGGGGGACGGGGAAAATCGAGCGGGAAAAGGGTCTTTTGCCTGCTTGGGGATGCTCAAACAGGCGATTTATGCCCTTTTAGGAGAAAAACTCTGCCGATCCCCCTTGATTTTTTCGGAGAAATGCTGTATAATGGATGCAAATTGAATGTGAAAACGTTCGCTATTCCCCAAAACACCGAGGAGGATACCCCCATGAGCCAAGAGACTCTCGTACAGGAGCCCCCCGTGAACAATACCGAGATTACCCCCGCCGCAGAGCCCCGTCTGCCCCGTCCTGCCCCCCGGAAGAAGAGAAGGGGAGACCGCAAGGACGGCCGGCGTGTTCGCACCGCACCTGCCATGGCCAAGATGACGGCCTTCATCATGAAGGATCGTTGTGACGCCTTGAATTACTTTGCCGACGAGATAGACGTCACCGAGACAGACGTCTTCTGCAAGCGTATGATCGCCGAGGGATACGAGAACTTCAGCTTTTTGCATATTATGCTGGCGGCCTACGTCCGCACCGTGTCCCAAAAGCCTGCCATCAACCGCTTCATCAGCGGTCAGCGCATCTACGCTCGCAACAATATTGAAGTGAATATGGTCATTAAGAAGGACATGCGGGAGGACTCTCCCGATACCGCCATTTCGGTGGTCTTCGAGCCCGACGATACGGTGCTGGACGTCTACGAGAAGTTCAACGCCGCCGTGCAGAAGGAAAAGGACAAGGAGGAGCTGGACTCCGGCTTTGACAAGACTGCCGGCAAGCTGGCATCCCTGCCCCGTCCCATCCTGCGTCTGGCCGTCCGTCTGCTCTTTTGGATGGACTACCACGGACTTCTGCCCAAGTTTTTGACGGATCTTTCCCCCTTCCACGGAAGCATGATCATCACCTCCATGGGCTCTCTGGGCATCAAGCCCATCTACCACCACCTTTACAATTTCGGTAACCTCCCCGTATTCATCTCCTACGGTGTCAAGCGTACCGCCTATAGGATGAAGCGAGACGGTACCACCGAGCACAGAAGAATGATGGATCTGAAGGTGGTCACCGACGAGCGCATCTGCGACGGCTTCTGCTACGCCGCCGCCTTCAAGATGATCCGCCGCCTGGTGGAGCATCCCGAGGTGCTGCTCCGACGCCCCGAGCAGATCGTGGAGGATATCGACTGAGTACCCCGTCTCATTCCATAAGCGAGGATCTCCCCCTGAGGTGTCCTCGCTTTTGTGCCGAAATAGGGGGGCGGGGCTTTGCCCCTGCACTCCACCGGAAACCCTTTTGGCAAACATCCTCGCGTTGCTCGGGGCAACTTTGCCTGCGGCAAAGTTTGCGAGGGTTTCTGGACTTCCCAAAACCTTTAAATCAATTATTTGTTAAAGGTTTTTGGGATTCCTAAACCCTTTTTGCAAAAAGGGTTTAGGTGGGGGTATAGGGGGCAACGCCCCCTATAAATCCCGATTTGTACTTAAATCAAATGACAGGAGTATTCCATGCGCAACATTCTTCTCATTACCACGGGCGGTACCATCGCCTGTCGGGATTCGGGTCACGGACTGGCCCCCGCCCTGACGGCGGAGGATCTGCTGGCCGCCGTGCCCTCGGTCACACGGGTGTGTAGGGTCACGGCGCTCCCTCTTTTCAATTTGGACTCTACCGACATGACTCCCAAGGAGTGGCTGGCCGTGGCCGCCGCCATCCGTGAGGCCTTTGAAAGCTACGACGGCTTCGTCATCACCCACGGCACCGACACCCTGGCCTACGCCGCCGCCGCCCTGTCCTGCCTGCTCCAGCACAGCGAAAAGCCCATCGTGCTGACGGGCGCCCAGCTTCCTATGGGGGTGTCGGGCTCAGATGCGGCGGAAAACCTGAAGGACGCTTTTGCGTGGGCGCTGTCCGAGGGGGCTCGGGGCGTGCGCATCGTGTTTGCGGGGCGGGTCATCCGTGGCTTGCGAGCCAGAAAACGTCACACCACCGACCCCGATGCCTTTGAGAGCGTGGGTTGCCCCGATACCGCCCTTATCCGTGACGGGCAGATCATCCGCTACGGCGTAGCCGTGGGGGAGGGGCAGGGAAGCGTGACGAACAGCCCTCTCATGCCCTCTCATACCTTTTACGAGGATCTGGATACCCGCATCGCCTTGGCGCACCTGACCCCCGGGATGTCTCCCTTCGTCCTGCGCCACATGGCCGAGGGACTTCACGGCCTCATCGTGGAGGGCATTGGCATCGGCGGCATTCCCGATATGCTGGTTCCCGTGCTGACCCGTGTGGCCGAGAGCGGGGTCTACCTCGTCCTTACCTCCCAAGTACCCTACGGCGAGAGCGATTTCACCGTCTATCGCGCGGGACGCCGCATCCACGACGCCTGCGGCGGTCAGGTGGTCACCGCACGGGATATTCCCTCCGAGGCGGCCTTTGCGGCGGCCATGTGGGCCATGGCCGTGAGCCGTGATCGGGAGGAGCTGGCCGAGCGGTTTGCCTCCGTCCTGCGAGGAGCGGATCTGTAAAAACGCAGGGAGAGAATTTTTCCTCTGTCTACGACCCGCATAAGTAAAATTCCCACAGACCTTTTATCGGTCTGTGGGAATTTTATCATGGTGATCTCGCTGCCGGAAATCGCAGAGCGTCTCTTTTCGGTCAGACAAGCACGATCTCAAGCGCCCCCAGGTGGTTATCTCCCTTGATGTACAGAACGGGGCCTCCGTTATCGTTATACAAGGGAGCATCGAGATCGCCCAGGCTGTTATCGACGTCGACGATCACCGTCCAGGTCACGGGGACGTTGATCGTCATAGAGCCGAGGCTGTTCGACACGGTCAGAGTCTGCCCGCCCTGATATTCGTTCGCGTTTTGAAAGTACACGGTGCATTCGCCCAGACGGTTCGAGACGGTGTTGGGCGTAAAGTCGGCACAATCGACATAGACTGTGGAGCTGGTGAGGGTGCTATTTTTGCTGACGGTGCATTTCTTATGCTTTCTGTGGGTGCGGCGCGACGGAAGCAGAAGGTCAAATCCCAGGTGGAGCAAGAGGGCGACGAGCAGAACAAGCCAATTGTTGACGATGTCCTTGCTCTCCAGTCCGCAAAGGAACGCTATGTTTTTCTCGAAGAGCATAAAGATGAAGGCAAGAGGGAAGAAGATCTCCGGGAGCTTACCCTTGACAAGCCGTTCAAAGACCCAGAACAGCAGAATAAATCCGAGGATTATAGAAAAGACAGACACCTCGCCCACGGCGCTGAGCAGGGAAGGAATGACACCGACGACGTCGAGGATGATCAGGGCGGCGGCAAAAAGGAATCCCAGTCCCCAAAAGAGATTTTTCGTTTTCATATATGTAACCTCCGTTCAATAATTTCTCATTTCGTTCAGCTTATATTGCAAAAGCTTAAAATAGGCTCGTGAGAACCAGACCCTTTTGTCACAGCCGTAAAAGGTCAGAACTCCGTTGCCCACTACCTCGCGTTTGACCGAGCTGATCTGCATCAGATTCGCGACGGCCGATTTTGACACTCTCGCAAAGTGGGGAGCCAGCAGGTCCTCAAGCTCGCAGAGCTTGTAGTGCGCGGTGTAGATATTATCCTTGGTATGGGCGTAGACCGTGCCGTTTGAGCTTTCGAAATAGAGGATCTCGCTCCTTGGCATGTAGTAGTTTGCGCCGCTTGAGGATAAGGTGAGGGTGTCTTCTCTTGCCAGAGCCTCCTCGATGGCGAGGATGAGCCGTTTGGTCTCGTCGTTTTTCTCTCGACATCGAATGATGATCTCCTCCGAATCGGATATCTCGGTTCGAATCCTCACACTCATTCCCCCCCCCTTCTCGTTTGTGCAATATCATTATATCATTTTTATCGAATCTTGTAAAGTGTTTTTTTCAACAGGCAGTTTTTTGGGGGCAAGAGGTCGATGGGAGCGGATTTTTCAATGATTGTTCCGCTCGGGGGAATGTTTTCTCCCGCCGTTGAGGGACGGCATATACTGTGAGCGACCGCGCTTATACATTATAGAAAGGAAGGTGCCCTCATGAAGATCGTTGTTTTGCGTTCCCCTGCCCTCCTCGCCCCGATCCTGCGGCGGATGTTCGGTATACGGAAGGAGAAGAAGAAACGGTAGACCAAAACAGGGAGGCGGCAGCCTCCCTTTCAAATTGGGGGGCACCTCTAAAAACCCCTCGCACAGCGAATCGACGGAATCTTTTCCGTCATTCGTCACAAAAATCCTTCGTATAGGATCAACTATACGTGCGGCTTTTTGTTTAGACTGACGAAAAAACTTCTCGTCGCTCGCCGCACGATGAGTTATTAGAGGTGCCCTGGGGTTTATCGGGGAGTTTGAAAATGCAAAATGCAAAATGCAAAATGGATGAAGCCTTTTGCTTCGCAAAAGCCAATCTAATGGTAAATTGCGGCAATTTGTAACTTTAAAA
>JAFXJW010000152.1 GCA_017532045.1 Clostridia bacterium
ATAGGATCAACTATACGTGCGGCTTTTTGTTTAGACTGACGAAAAATCTTCTCGTCGCTCGCCGCACGATGAGTTATTAGAGGTGCCCTACAGTTTATTGCAATATTTGGAAATTAAACGGCAGCCTTGACCATCTCGTCGACCCAAGTGATCAGCTCTGTCTCCATCTCGGGAGTCAAAGTACCGCCGAACATGAGGAAGCCGCCGAAGGAGATGACCTTGACACCAACCAGATTCGTACCGGCATTCTTGATGATGTCTGCAATGTTGTCAGCGGTAGCCTGATCGCCGTCCACCAGCAGAGCCACGTTGTAAGCGCGGGTCTTGTTCAGCTCGGCGCAGAAGCGGCGAACCTCGTCGGTCAGCTCGCCCTTAGCGGAGAGACCCAGAACAACGATGCGCTCCTTGTCGCAGGGATACTCAGGGGGGAATTTGCCGCTGGTAGCGTTGATGGGCAGCTCGTACTTGGAAGCAACCGCCTGAGCGAACTGAGCCATGCCCTTTTTCTTGGAATTGTACAGAACACGCATCTTAATAGCCATGATAAAGAATCCTCCTAAAATCGGGCAGTGCCGCAGAATACGGCAACATTTCCGTTATTTAATAACATTATAGCACAAAATCTCAAAAAAAGAAAGAGCTTTTTGTAAACAATAAAATCTTTTTTGGGGGTCTTGTATGACTTGACAGCCACAGGGAAATATGTTTGGATATATCTATATAATTATACTAAATCAAAATTTAGTATAATTAAGGGAAGAAAAATGACACCGAAAGAGGGGTTTCCATATGTAAACAGAATTTTGATGAAAAATACGTAGTTTTACCCTTGCAAAAAGTCGGTTTTTGTGGTATCATATAAAATGAGAATTCACACACATTTTTCTTTTCGCATACCCTATCTAAAGGAGACAGAAATGGCTTATTCCATCGCTCTTTTCGATGCTGACAATACACTTTTGGACTTCTCCCGTGCTGAGCATGATGCGCTCTGTGAATGTCTGTCTGCCCGTGGGATCTCTACGGACGAGGATACGGTGGCTCTGTACTCCGCCATCAACGACTCCCATTGGAAACGGCTGGAGCGTGGCGAGACCACTCGCTCCCGTCTCAGAGTTGAACGGTTTACGGAATTCTTTTCTGCTGTGGGCTACAGCTCTGATCCCGTGGCTATGGCTGATGACTACGTGGAGGCGCTGTCCCGCCAGTCGCATCTGATAGACGGTGCGCTGGAGCTGATTCAATCCCTGTACGGTCGGTGTGGCCTTTACATTATCACGAATGGGATTACCTCGGTACAGAAAAGCCGCTTCGGACGTTGTCCGCTGGCGCCCCATTTTGACCGTTGCTTTATCTCTGAGGAAATGGGCTTTGCAAAGCCTGACAAGAGATTTTTTGATTTAGTCAAGGCATCTGTTCCGAATTTTACCCCTGAAGAGACTATTGTGATCGGAGATTCGTTGTCCTCGGACATTAAAGGCGGAATCAACGCCGGACTGGCCACCTGTTGGTTTAATCCAAATGGTCATAATGCGCCGTCTGACATGGATATTACGTATATAGTATCCCGTCTTTCGGATATTCGAGCCATTATTTTCGGAGAGTAAAGTTTGTTTAATTCTTCGAGCGCCATATTACGCATCGGAATGCGGGAAAGGAGTCGCTATGCCCTATCAGGAAGCATTGGAAGCCCTGTTCGAGGCCTTCCGGGCCAACGGCATTCTATGCAAATGGAATGAACCCTTGGCCGGTCATACGTCCTTTAAAATCGGCGGTCGTGCGGCTCTTTCGGTATGGCCTACGGGTCGCGCCCAGATCATCCTCGTCCTGTCTCTGTGGCGGGATTTTGGTGACGGATGCCCCCTATGCGTTCTTGGCAAGGGCTCTAACGTGTTAATTTCGGATAAAGGCTTCTGCGGCTTGGTCGTGATCACAACCAAGGCCAAGCGTGTTGTTTACGAGGAGGACGAGGTCGAGGATCGAGATGCTTTCCGTAGAGGTGTGTATTGCCACGTGTATACTGAGTGCGGTGCTTCCCTCACAGCCCTTGCTCTAGCCTGTGGGGACGAGGATCGGGCGCTTTCGGGCTTGGAGTTCGCATACGGCATTCCCGGTACCGTGGGCGGCGCTATCGTTATGAACGCAGGCGCATATGGCTCGGACGTGGAGCGAGTGCTGATTTCTGCGGAATACTACGATCTGTCCAGCGGCGAGATTGCCACCCTGATGGATGAGCAGATGGAGCTGGATTACCGTCACAGCATCTTTTTGGAGCATCCCGAGTGGGTTGTGCTTTCCGGCGTTTTCAAGCTTTCCTTTGGCAATGGAGAGGAGATCCGTGCCAAAATGCGAGCCAATATAGAATCCCGCCGTGAAAAGCAGCCTTTGGAATACCCCAGCGCAGGGAGTGTGTTTAAAAGACCTGTAGATAATTTTGCGGCCAAAATGATCGATACAGCCGGACTTAAGGGCGTATCCGTCGGAGGCGCGCAGGTATCCGAAAAGCACGCAGGGTTTATCATCAATCGAGACAATGCAACCGCCGATGACGTACGGAAGCTGGTCTGTTTGGTACGTGATGAGGTGGAAAAGCTATACCGCTACCGCCTGGAATGTGAGATCCGTTACGTGAGTGATGGCTTGGACGGTGATTGCGGTTGGGAATACGTTGAGTAATAATTATCTCATTTGGATGGAAAGGAGTAGCCATGTCGTTTTCAAGCACCATACGAACAGAACTGGGCGAGCTCCCCATCAAGCCCTTATGCTGTCGCAGAGCCTTTCTTTACGGTCTTCTATACGGCGCCCGTGTGGAAGGCGATCAGATCACCGCAGAATTTTCCGTAACCAAGGATGAAAGCTATCAGCCCTATGAGCAGGCCGTTTACTTGATTCGAACCCTGTTTTCCCGTAACGCAGGGGTAACCCACGTATCCCGTGGCGCCCATAGATATGCGCTTGTGTCCTTTGGCTTTAAGAAAACGGCCGACCATCTTGCTACTCTCTCCGAGCTTCCCGAGGAAGAGGCGGAATGTGAAACACTTTACCGTGCATTTGATTTCAAGTGCGAGGATTGCGCGGTGCATTTTCTGCGTGGGGTTTTCCTTGCCTGCGGAACCGTTAACGATCCGGCCAAATCTTACCATTTAGAAATAAAGCTCCCCACGGACGGACGGGTAGAGCCTGTTCGGATTCTCATGGCTGAGGCGGGATATGAGATGGGAAAGATCAATCGTGGAGAAAAGACCGGATTGTTTTGCAAGGGCGGTGGCACGATTCAAGAGCTGCTTGCCTACCTCGGAGCAACCTCCCTGGTTTTTGATTTTTTTAATGCCCAGATTGAACGCTCTATTCGTAATGATGAAAACCGAGCTACCAACTGTGTGGCAGAAAATATTTCCCGTGCCATTCGCTCGGGGGCAAGGCAATTTGCCGCCATTGAGTATCTGGACGAGCAGAATCTTTTGGCCGCACTCCCTGACGATCTGCAATTCACGGCTCGTCTTCGACTCAATAATCCGGATATAACCCTGTCTGAATTGGCCGAGCTGCATTTCCCTCCTATTTCCAAGTCGGGTCTCCACCATCGGCTGGAAAAAATCATGGCGTTTTATGAGAAAAACCAGAAAAATTCCCCATAAAGTGGGAAATATAGATGTGAAACGCCATCCGTCTTTTGAAAGGACAACCAAATATGAATTTTTCGGCTCTCCTCACCATCATAGCCACCCTATTTCTGCTCATGGCTTGTGGATTCTTTGCACGCAAAAGGGGCATCATTGACGATATTGCCTCCAAGCGCCTGTCCACCCTGATTATCAAAATCGGACAACCCCTTATGATTATTTCGGCCCTGGTAGAGGCTGAATTTTCCTATGAAAACCTCACTGACGGTTTGATCATCGTCGCATTGGGAATGGTGCTCCATGCCATCATGGCCGGTATGGCGTTTGTTATTTGCAAGGGCTTTCGTGATCTGGATGAGCGCAAGATCACCGAATTTTCTCTGGTGTTTACCAATGCGGGATTCATAGGATTTCCCATTATGGAAGCGCTATTTGGCCCTAAGGGACTTTTTTTAGCCTCCTTTTACGTCATCAGCTTTCATCTCTTCCTGTGGTCCTGGGGTATCGCCATTTTGGCCAGAAAACGGTCGGATATTAAGCTGACGGTAAAGAAAATTTTCATCAACCTGGGCTCGATTCCCTGCCTGATCGGCGTTCTTCTCTACATGGCGGTGATTCCCTTCCCGAATTTCGTAATCCCCGCCTTCGTCTCTAAATTCATGGTGTACCTCTCCAACCTCTGTACGCCGATCTCGGTACTGATTACGGGGGCGCTGTTGGCAACCCGTACGCCCAAGCAGATTTTCGGATCCAAAAAGATCTATTATTTTTCGGCTATGAAGCTGGTGGGGATTCCCCTCGTTGTTTGTGTACTCGCCAAGCTGATCGGTCTTCCCGAGCATTTGATCCTTTTTGCCACGGTTGAGGCGGCTTTACCCTCGGCGGCTACCATTACAATGTTTTCTGAAATGTATGATCTGAATGCGGGATATGCCTCCCAAACCGTCGGAACGTCCTCTCTGCTTTCGGTTGGAACGCTTCCGCTCGTATTACTGGTTGCACAATGGATCGTATCTCTTTGAGCTTCGTTCATACCTCAAAGAATCCACCTGACCAAGGGTGGGTTCTTTCTATTTAAGGCGCTTTTCATCTCAATTTATTTGCTGAAATGCGGCTTGTCCTATTGCTTTTTGAATGGAAATGTGGTATACTGTTTATATATTATTTTATCCTTAAGGAGTAATTCCATCATGGCAGAAATTCTCACCCCTAATTCTTTCGGTACCAATCCTCAGCCTACCGGTAAGGTGCTGGCAACCGTTGGCGGCAAGCCCATCACCGAGGAGGACGTAACCCGCTTTATGATGGCCATGGGCCGCAATGCCCAGGCATATAACAACCCCAAGGGACGCGCCGCTATTTTGGAGCAGCTCGTCGCTCAACGTCTGTTCCTTCTGGATGCCCAGCGCAACCTCTTGGAGCGTGACCAGGCCTTCAAGGATCAGCTGGCTAAGGTCAAGGAGCAGCTTCTCATGGAGTACGCCATTGCCAAGTGCGTGGAGTCTGTTCGAGTCTCGGAGGAGGACGTTCGTGGCTATTATGACACCCACAAGGACGAAATGGTAGAGGAGGAAACCGTAAACGCCTCCCATATTCTTGTGGATTCTGAAGAGAAGGCCAACGCGATCCTGGCTTCCATCAACGCAGGCGAGATCTCCTTCGAGGACGCCGCCCGTGAGAACAGCTCTTGTCCTTCTTCCGCAAAGGGCGGCAATCTGGGGGATTTTGGCCGTGGCCAGATGGTTCCTGAGTTTGACAGTGCTTGCTTTGAGATGGAAGAGGGAGAGGTTCGCGGGCCTATCAAGACCCAGTTCGGCTTCCACATCATTCGCCTCAACAAAAAGAACCCTGCCGAGGCTTTGTCTTACAACGACGTGCGCTCTCAGCTTTTCGAGCAGCTCACCCGCGAGAAGCAGCAGGCCGCATATCAGAGCAAGATCAATCAGCTCAAGATCCTGTACCCTGTTGACAAGGCGTAACCCGATACGGGCATAAAAGAAAGGAATGGCATCATGAAGGATACAACCATGCTGGACACGATTCAGTCTTTGCTTGGCGTACCTGCGTGCGCCATTCCTTTGTCTATTTGCAGGCAATCAAGGGGTTACCTGTTGGACCAGGCGGGGATTCCCTCAACGGGAACGGCCATTCTTTTTGTCATTCCCTACCTTATTACCTCGGACGTAGACCACCCCTATCGCAATCTTTCTCTTTATGCCGTTCCCCGTGATTACCACGGATACATAAAGGAACTGGAAACGACGGTGCTTCCTTCCCTGCAAAAGATGTATCCCGAGCACAGCTTCAAACTGTTTTCAGACCACTCTCCTATTTACGAGGTAGATGCGGCGGCACGGGCAGGATTGGGGATCATTGGTACAAACGGCTTGCTGATCACCCCGAATTACGGGAGCTTTGTTTTTATCGGTGAGATGATCACGGATGCCGATTACACCGCTGTTACAGGTCATGGGACTCCCGATTTCCCTGCCGATCCTCCTGTATGTGAGCAATGCGGGGCTTGTGTCGGCGCTTGTCCCATGGGATGCTGTGACCGAGACCGAGGTAATTGTCTGTCTGCCTTGACCCAAAAGAAAGGCGTGCTGACTCCCGAGGAAGAAACATCCATTCTATGCGGCGGACTTGCCTGGGGATGCGACATCTGTCAGCTTTCCTGCCCTCATAATATCCGTGTCATAGAGAAGGGACAGGATACCACAATCCCTTACTTTGTTGAGGATCGAAAGCTGTTCCTGAATAGCCAACAGCTTTCTGCCATGACCAACGAAGCCTTTGCCCTTCGTGCCTACGCATGGCGAGGACGTGCTGTAATTTCCCGCAATCTTGCCTTATTGGAAGATCAAGCACGGGAGGAAAGCTGTATCAATAACAACAATGTCACAGAAAGGAGAAGCAGACCATGATCAGATTCCTGTTTGGTCGTCCGGGTACGGGAAAAACCACTTGTGTGATCGAAGAGATCAAGGCTCTTGCTGCCCAGGAAGATCGTCCGGTTTATCTTATTGTTCCCGAGCAGCAAGCATACTCCGCCGAGCGAGACGTTCTGGCGGCTCTTCCCGCTTCTGCGGGCAAGGTCTTCTCTGTGTTGAGCTTTAGCCGCCTTTGCGATGTGGTCGCCGATCTCTACGGAGGCCGTGCCCAGCATACCGTGACCCGTGCCATGAAGGCTCTCCTTATGTGGGAGAATCTCCGTCAGTTGTCCGGGGTGCTGGAGGTCTATTCAAGCGGAGGCTCAACCGATGCAGCCCTCATAAGTAAGATGCTGGCCGCAGCAGAGGAGCTGCGTGTCAACGGAATCGCATCGACCTCTCTTGAGCGAGCCGCAGGACGATTGGATGCTACTGCCCCTCTTCGTGGCAAGCTCCGTGATCTCGCCCTTGTTATGGCGGCATATGACGGTCTTTTGTCTGAGGTGTACGGCGAAAATCCCGCCGACCGCATGCTCCGCGCCGCAGAGAAGATCGAAAAGCATGACTTTTTCTCAGGTGCATCCGTATACATTGATTCCTTTACGAGCTTTACCATGCAGGAATATGCTATCCTCCGTCCTCTTTTGGAGCAGGCTAACGACGTGACCATCACCATGGGATGTAGCGGTCGCTATGAGAGTCAGCCCCAATTTGAGAGCATGAAGGACACTGTCCAACGCCTCACAAGGCTCTGTGACGATCTGGGACGGGACTACGAGGACATTGTTTTAAACAATTTGCACCGCAAAGCATCTCCTGCCCTCATCAAGCTGGAGCAAGAGCTTTGGAATTTTGAACTGACCCGAGATGACATGATGCCTGTCACGGCTGAAGAAACCGCCTCTGTTTGCGCTCTTGCTTGCGCCGATCCCTATGAGGAGGCCGAGGCTATTGCTCTTCACATCGCCGAACTGGCGCAGAATGGGGTGGCTTATGAGGAAATGGCTGTGGTTGTGCGGGATACCTCTCTTTGGGAGGGCATTCTGGACAATGCGCTGGATACATACCATATCCCTTACTTTCTGTCAAAAAACAGCGACCTGAATCACAAGCCGGCCTCCCGACTTTTGCTGACGGCGCTGCGTTGTATCTCCCGTCATTACCAAGCAGAGGATATTCTTACCCTGTGTAAAACAGGGCTTTTGGGGCTGTCTCTGCGAGACATTGATTACTTTGCGGAGTATATTGATACATGGCATCTCACAGGTAAGCGCATGACAGATGCGGAGTGGAGCATGAATCCCGACGGTTACGTGGTGGAAATGTCGCTCCGAGCCGCCGATATCCTTCGTTCCGCCAATCTGGTGCGTGAGCGGGTCATGACACCTCTTTTGAACCTGGAAAGCAAGCTTGCGGGTGCTTCCGGTGTCGTTGAGGAATGTACGGCCCTTTATGAATACCTACAGGAACTGGGAGTCCGTGATACCCTGTCTGCTCAGGCTGAGGAATATTTGTCTCTCGGACAAAGCCGAGAGGCCGGCGAGCAGGTGCGCCTTTGGAGCTTTCTCACCGAAACGCTGGCCACAGTGGCACAAGTGATGCAGGATGCGGAGATTCTGTCTGCTGACGAGCTTTGTACGGCTCTGACCTTGGTCTTTGCCGAGACGAATATTGGCTCTGTTCCCGCCCGTCACGATTGCGTGACCGTAGGCTCTGCTTCAACTCTTCGTGTGGATCGCATTCGAGCTATGCTGGTCATGGGACTCTGCGAAGGAGAATTCCCTCGAAGCGTACAGGATGACGGGCTTCTCACAGAGCAGGATAAGGAGACGCTTTCCGAGCTTGGCATCGAACTGACCGACCGTGCCGACCGTCTGACCTCCGACGAGCTGCTTTACGTGTGGCGCGCCTTCTCCAAGCCCACGGAAACCCTTGTTTTATCTTACTCTTCTGCCTCCCCCGACGGCCAAGCAAGGTCCCCCTCGGCGGCCTTCTCTCGGGTAAAGTATCTCTTCCCTGATCTCAAGGTTGAGACATTTTCCTCGTCTGTTCTCCCCAACAAGGACACGCCTCGCTACCGTCCTCTCGTGGAGGATTCTGTGAGCCGCCCCACTGCTCGTAGACTTTTGGGGGAACAGATCTGGCTCTCCCAAAGCCGCCTCCAAACCTATGCCCATTGCCCCTACAGCTATTACGGCTCTCATATTCTGCGTCTGCGTGAGAAGATGGAGGCGAAATTTGATAACTTGAGTGCGGGTAATTTCATTCATCACGTGATGGATCAGTATCTGCGGCTGGCCTTGGATGACCAGAATCGCATTCGTCCCATGTCTCCTGAGGAGGTAACCAGGACGGCTGATGCGGTGATCTCCGCTTACGTGAAGGAGCTTTGCGGCGACATCTCACTGAACGGAAGACTTTTGCACTTGTTTGACCGTCTCCGCCAAATCGCTCTCATGCTGATTCGGAGCATTCAGGATGAGCTGCGCCAGTCGGCCTTTACCGTAGCGGGCTTGGAGTGGGATACCCACGGACACCGCCCTGAGGATCCTCGTCCCATGACCCTTACTTTGAACATGGATGAGCAAGAGGACTGCTCTCTCCTGCCCATCCGGCAGGATACGGCCAACAATGCGATTAAACTCCTGCTTGGCGGCAGAATTGACCGAGTGGATATGTACCGAGCCGAAGACGGGGAAACCGTTTATATTCGTGTGGTAGATTACAAATCCTCCAAGCACGATTTTTCGGTGAAATCTGTAACCGAGGACATGAATATTCAGCTTCTGCTCTACCTATTCACCCTCTGCTCCCCCGAAAATCGAGCCCTCTTCGCGGAGGAAACGGGAAAGCTTCCCACAAAGGTTCTTCCTGCCTCGGCGGTGTATATGAGTCCCGATGAATCCGACCGTATGGGTAACCTGCTTCCCTGCCGCACAGGTATCGTATTGGATGACGCCGAGCTTCTTGAAGCGGCAAACTCCGATGATACGCAAACCTATCTTCCCTCGGTTCGCAGAAGTAAGGACGGAGGCTTTACGGGAAAGGGCCTTTGCTCGGCCGATTATATTGCGGAGCTGGAGACCGTTCTGCATACTGCTATTCGTGACACTGCCTCGGCTATGTATGCGGGATGCGCAAACCGTACGCCCTCCGAAAATGCTTGTAAATTCTGCCGTATGAAGGATTCCTGCGGTGTTTGCACTCAATAAATCCAAGAAAGGAGCCCACGCTATGGCTAGAAATTGGACCTCTGCCCAAAGTGCGGCCATGTCCACGTTTGGACAGACCCTATTGATCTCTGCGGCAGCCGGATCGGGTAAAACTGCGACCTTGACCGAACGCATCATTCGTCGCCTGACCGATCCGGAGCATCCTGCCGATCTTTCCCGTATGCTCATCGTGACCTTCACAAGAGCCGCGGCGGCGGAGCTGAAGGAGCGTATTTCGTCGGCTCTTTCCGAAGCCATTGCCAAGGACCCCGGCAACCGTCACCTTCAACGTCAGCTGATCGGTTTGGGTGGCGCACACATTAGCACCATTGATGCCTTTTGCCGTGAACCCGTTAAAACAAATTTTGCCGTGTTGGGTCTTCCCGCCTCGACTCGCATTGCCGACGAGGCGGAGCTTCGTCCTCTTTGTGAAAGGGTGCTGGGGGATCTGATCGACGAATTCTATCTGAAATATGCCGATAATTCCCAGAGCAAGGGAGCGTTTTCCCTTCTGTGGGGGAATCCCTTCGCAGATCTATGTGACAGCCTGACTCCGTCGAAAAACGATGCTGATCTGATTCCGGCTTTTTTATCCCTCTATAACCGACTCCTTTCTTTTCCGGAAGAGCTGGAACGGCTGAAAACAGAAGCCGAGGAGCTTCGTATCGCCTCGGAAACGGATTATTTCGACTTCTTTGCCACTCGTCACGGAGAAATTTTGCGAGCCTATACCGCCGAGTTTGCCAAGCACGGTATCCGTGTCATGGAATCTGCGCTGGATCTGATTGATGGAGATGAAAGGGCGGTTAATGCCTATGGCCCTTCCTTTCGGGCGGATCTGGATTTTTGCTACAGACTTGCTGAAGTCAGCACGTATGAAGAAGCATACTTCCTGACCTCTGCTTACCAAAAAGAGCGGTTGGGGGCGCTTCGCAATCCCGAGCCCGATTGCGTTACTGCCAAGGAAATGCGCACGGATCTTACGGATGACATCAAGTCTCTGCGGGATACCTACTTCCGTGATTCTTCCGAGACCATTCGGGCACAGATGGCTGATACTGCCATCCTGTGTACTGTTTTGCATGATTTCCTGATGGAATATGATCGCCGTATTCAACGCGAAAAGATCAATCGCGGCATATGCGATTTTACAGATAACCGTCGATACCTTCTCAAGCTGCTGGAAAATAAAGACGGAACGCCGTCTCCCATGGCTTTGGAATTTTGCGAGCGTTTTGACGAGGTTTACATTGACGAATATCAGGACGTGGACGAGATGCAGGACACCATCTTTAGGCTCATTGGCGGTGATCACCGCTTTATGGTCGGAGATATCAAGCAGAGTATCTACGGCTTCCGTGGAGCAGATCCCTCGGTCTTTGCCCGCTATCGCCGTGATTTGAAGCAGCTGTTCTGCGAGGGCGAAGAATGGAAGGGGCATGACGGTAACGGAAACACCATTTTCATGTCGGATAATTTCCGCTGTGACGAGTCGGTTATTCGTGTCACCAACGCCATTTGCGGACATATGTTCCGTGGTTGCCCCCTGTCCATCAACTACCAACCGGAGGACGATTTGGGATTTTCTAAATTGAAGCCCTTCGACGATTATGTATCTCCCAAGGTTTCCGTGAACATTCTGGTGAATCCTCCCCGTACACGGGGAGAGGAGCCTGCTACCGATAGTGAGCTTTCAGGCGTAGAGGCAGAGGCTGCCTTTGTTGCAGGAGAGATCTCCCGTCTGCTTCACAGTCGCACGCCCCTTGCAAACGGTGAACCCGTGAAGCCCTCAGACATCGTTATTCTCATGCGCAACCGCACCACTCTCTCGACATATGTCAAGGCGCTTACGGATTTGGGCATTCCCACGGGCTCTGAGGAGCTTGAGGCGGCCGAGGCGGGACGAGACCTGTTCCATGGCAGTGATATGTCCTATTTGGTCAATCTTCTGCGTGTGATCGACAATCCCGATTCGGATATTCCCCTGTCCGAGATCCTTCGCGCACCCTTCCCCGGCTTGAATCTCGAGGAACTGATCGCCGTTCGCCGTGTGGGGGACCGCGCCGCTGAATCCTGCTCTCTCTACATGGGTGTGGAGGAATACCCCTCCAAGGAGGGAGCAGATGCGGCCCTTTCTGCCAAGCTTATCGCATTTACAACGTGGTTGGAGCGATACCGACGACTGGCCACTACGCAACCTGCCGACGGATTACTACGTCTTCTGCAACGAGACGATGCCTGTGCGTGCCGTGAGACCGCCGCTTTTCGTTTCCTTTACGAGAGCGCCCGAACCTGCCGTACATCTGCCTTCGTCTCTCTGAACGCCTTCCTTCGTTACTTTGAGTCCAAACTGGCCACCTCAAAGACCGCCCCCGTAGTCGAGGGAAAGGGAGATGGGCACGTCTCCATCATGACCATTCATAAGTCCAAGGGACTTGAATTCCCCGTGTGCTTTGTGGTGCGATGCGGTCAGGCCTTTTCTGCCAGATCCTACTCTTCGGATATGATCTTTGAAAAGCGGGCGGGTGTGTCCCTTAAGCTTTACCACCGTAAGCAGGATGGCGAGACTACCCATCAAGCCAAGGAGGACACCGCTCTCCGAACCGTTTCCGCATTGGCCGTTCGCCTCGCGGAGCGTGAGGAGGAAATGCGGGTTTTATATGTCGCCATGACTCGTGCCCGTGAACATCTCTACCTTGTCGGTATGGGTAACGGCAAGCCTCATTCCTTTGAGGAAGGTGACCGCTTTGCCACCCTTGCTTGCAGCTCTTACCTCAAGTGGATTTTGGCGGGTCTTTCTGCCCATCCCGACGTATTGGAAAAATTTGCTACCCTGTCCATCATCCCTGCCGAGGACCTTCTCCCGGGTGAGCCCGTGAGCATGGCCGAAATCAGTCGCAGAGCCGAGGTTGATCCCGAGGCCATCGTCCGTTATGCCACCATTTTGAAACGGTTGACGCCTCCTTCTCCCTTGGAAAATGCTCTTCGCCACGTTCCCACCAAGGTTCCCGCTTCCCGCATGAAGGATGGGCTTTTGGATGACTGCGTATTTTACGATACGGATCTTGTCAAGGACGAAGACGGCAAGCTTCCCTACGGCGAGGAGAGTAGCTGGTGTGACGCCCAATCTCTTGCCGCCATTCGACAGTCCCTCGCCCTCATGAAAACGAGCGGGGAAAACGAATTTGAGCTATTGTTGACCGAAAACCGCCGCCCCACCGCTACTGAAAAGGGTACGGCTGCCCACCTTTTCCTACAGTTCTGTGATTATGAGTTGGTCATGCAAAGCGGTGTAGAGGCCGAAATCCACCGCCTCACCGAGCTTGGCTTCATCAATAGCCGCACGGCCAAAATTTTGGACCGTACCATGCTTCGGAGTTTCTTTGACGGCGAGTTCTTTGCGCATATGCGACAGGCCGATGATATTAAGCGAGAATTCCGCTTCAGTCGTTTCGTTCCTCTGTCCAAGCTAACCGTCAATCAAGAGCTTGCAAGGGCTTTAGGGGATAAGACACTCCTTGTACAGGGCTCCATCGACCTCCTTTGCTTCTTCTCGGACGGTCATATTGAGCTTTGCGATTATAAAACAGACCACATAACCTCCGCCGAGCGGAATGATCCTTCCTTGCTTCAAAAGCGGATGCAGGAAAGGCACGGAGAACAGCTTTCGCAGTATGTCATTGCCATCGAAGAAACATTTGGCAGGCGTCCAACTAAGGCCTACGTCTACTCACTCACCCTCGGAGCAGCGATAGACATCTCCGTTTCATAAGCCTATATGAAAAAATCGGGTCTCATTGAGACCCGATTTTTTTCAAGGAAGCAGAAGAGGAAAAAAGGATATTTTCAGCTTTCCTCTGCTTTTATGAGAAGATACTTTTGCCTTATCAATGGATGAGTAAGATTTTGTTTCCGAGCATTGATTACCCATTAGCTTATCCCACAGGTAGGAGGCTGTTTCTTGATCTTCCTCGGGCATTTCACGGAAGGTTTTCAAGGCGGTAAGTGCGGCCCGAACACGTATGCGATGAAGCTCGGTGAGGGTCTTGGCGCCTGTAGATTCCAATAGGGTGAACATGAAACGAATAAGATTTTCCCTTTCAAGGGGTGTCATGGAGGCGATCCGCTCCCGTACAACGGTGTCGTTGCGTTTACCCACATTGGATAGTCCCCTGGCCCGCATAAACTGTCCCCCCAATACCTCCCAGGACAGTCCGTCATGCTGGAACAGTCCTCGTCGATTGCTCTTCACAACGGTATAACGGGGATCCTGATCCAATAATAGCCCGACCAAGGAATCCTCCGGAATCATTACACGTATACGGTCTGAGAGGACTTTATATGCTTGTGTTTGTATCAAGTTAGCAGAGAATCCGGGCCCGTCGTTGGAGTAGACCTGTCGAATCATGCGTTGCACCTCCTTCTTGGCGTGAACGGCACTCCAAACCGCCAGGTTGCCTCCTTTGGAGTGTCCCCCGATATATAGCTGCGTGTCGGGAGGAATGTCCATTTCATTTATATATTCGGAGGCTCTTCGTTGTGCTGGGATTTCATCCATAAATGAAAGGTTGAAGTCCTCCTTCCATCCGACGATGGTATCGTCCGTACCCCGAAAAGCAACGAACATTTCTTCCTTTGGAAGAAGCACCGTCAAGGCCGCAAACTGAGTTTGTCTTTTCTCGCTGATTTCATTGACGTAGCCTGTCAGAGAAAGATCCCGAAATCGGCGTGTATGAGCCATACGGCGAAAAAGGATCAGGGTATCCGCAGGAATGATAAAGCCAAGGGGTCTCTCTCCTATGTTGGGGTGGGTGAAAAAATATTCGGCGGCGGCCTCGCGTAAGGTGATACGTCCCTCCTTGACGCTTTGAGGGACGATCCCGTCCAGATCAACATAGGAAAGCAGACAGAAAATCAGGTTATCCACCTCGCATAGCGGGGCTTCAACGAATGTCAGATCACCTCGCCATTCCAAATAATCCATGATATTGGGCATATATGCCTCCCTTTTATATGAGTTTTTATATTTACCATTAGAGTATAGCCCGTGAACGTGAATTATGTTCATGAATCTATTCTGTTTTAAATAACAAAAAAGAGTTTTTCATAAGAAAAACTCTTTTTTGTTTCAAGATATTTGACGTTGATCAGACGGTGTGAACGCCGTTTGCGTGGTCAGCGTTAGCGTCAATGCCGTACTTTCGGTTCTTACGGTACTCGAAGAACTTCAGAGCCACCTTGTCGAAAAGGGCGTAGGACAGCACGTCCTCGTCCTGCTCCAGATATCCTGCGGGGATCTCGGCGCGGAGCTTATCCAGCTCGGGGGCCAGATCGTCGGCGGGACGGTATGTGATGGGGTTCTGATCTCCAATGATGGTCTTGGCAAAGGCGGGATCAATGGCCACAGGGGTCTTTCCGTATTTGCCCAGCACGATATCCTTGAACTCCTTGGTGCAGGTCTTATAGCGCTCGCCCATGAGGACGTTGAATACGGCCTGTGTACCAACGATCTGGGAAGAAGGAGTAACAAGGGGAGGGTAGCCTACGTCGGCACGGACGCGGGGCACCTCCTCCAGCACCTCAGTCAGCTTCTCTTCCTTCCCTGCCTGCTTGAGCTGGGACATCAGGTTGGAGAGCATGCCGCCGGGAACCTGATACAGAAGGGCGTTTACGTCCACCTTCAGCACCTTGGGATCCATGAGGCCCTCCTTGAGGTAGCGCTCGCGGATGGGGGTGAAGTACTTGGTGATCTTATCCAGCTTCTGAAGGTCAAGGCCGGTATCATAGGGCGTGCCTGCCAGAGAGGCCACGATAGGCTCTGTAGGAGGCTGAGAGGTACCCAGGGCCATGGGGGAGATAGCGGTGTCAATGACGTCTACACCGGCTTCTACGGCCTTCAGAATGGTCATAGAGGCCAGGCCTGCGGTATAATGGGTATGAAGCTGGATCGGAATGCTGACGGAGGACTTCAGGGTGCGTACCAGCTCGTAGGCATCGTAGGGCTTTAGAAGGCCCGACATATCCTTGATGCAGATGGAATGAGCGCCCATATCCTCCAGTTGCTTGGCATACTTGGCGTAGTAGTCCAGAGTATAGACCTCACCGGTGGTGTAGGAGAAGGCCGCCTGCACGTGACCGCCCTCCTTGATGGTGGCGTTGATGGCAGTTTTCAGGTTACGGGGATCGTTCAATGCGTCGAAAATACGGATGATGTCGATACCGTTGGCGATGGATTTCTGCACGAAGTACTCCACCACGTCGTCTGCGTAGTGACGGTAACCCAGAATGTTCTGACCACGGAAAAGCATTTGCAGCTTAGTCTTCTTAACGGCAGAGCGGATCTTGCGGAGTCTCTCCCAAGGATCCTCGTTGAGGAATCGCATACAGGAGTCAAAGGTTGCGCCGCCCCATGCCTCCAGAGAGTGGTATCCCACCTGATCCATGGCGGACAGGATGGGGAGCATCTCCTCGGTGGTCATACGGGTTGCGATAAGGGACTGATGGGAGTCACGAAGAACTGTTTCGGTAATTTTTACCTTGCTCATTATTTATTCCCTTTCGATGATTCGGATTTTATGCGAAGGTGGACAGGAAAACACCTGCGGCCACGGCAGAGCCGATAACACCTGCGACGTTGGGGCCCATGGCGTGCATGAGCAGGAAGTTGGTGGGGTCATACTGCTGACCGATGGTCTGGGATACACGGGCGGCCATAGGCACGGCAGAAACGCCTGCAGAGCCGATCAGGGGGTTGATGGTGCCGCCGCAAGCCTTGTTCATGATCTTGGCAGTCAGGAGTCCGCCGACGGTGGACACGCAGAAGGCGGCCAGACCGCAGAAGATGATCAGGATGGTCTCCAGGCGGAGGAAGTTGGCCGCAGATGCGGTTGCGCCTACCGAGATACCCAGGAAGATGGTGACGATGTTCATCAGCTCGTTCTGGGCAGTCTTGGACAGACGGTCGGTGACACCGCAAACGTTGAGCAGATTACCGAACATGAGACAGCCGATGAGGGCAAGGGCATCGGGGACGATAAGCCCCACCACGAAGGTGACCACGATGGGGAACAGGATCTTCTCGGTCTTGGACACGGGACGAAGCGCCGTCATCTTGATCTTACGCTCCTTGTCGGTGGTCAGCATTCTCATGAAGGGGGGCTGGATCATGGGGATCAGCGCCATGTAGGAGTAGGCCGCAATGGCGATCGCACCCAGCAGAGCGGGGGCAAGGGTCTTGGTCACCAGAATAGCCGTAGGGCCGTCAGCACCGCCAATGATACCGATAGCGGCAGCCTCGTTGGGGCTGAATACGCCGGAGACCAGAGCAAAGGCAAAGGCCACGAATACGCCAAGCTGTGCGCCTGCACCGATGAGCAGGGACTTGGGGTTGGAGATCAGGGGGGTGAAGTCTGTCATGGCTCCGATACCAATGAAGATCAGACAGGGGTAGATACCCAGCTTAACGCCCAGATACAGAAGATCCAGGAATCCGCCATGGTGGAGAATGAATCCGAAATCAATATTGTCGGCAATGAAATAGTCGAGATGGAACAGGTTAGCACCGGGAAGATTGGTCAGCATCATACCGATGGCGATGGGGAGCAGCAGAAGGGGCTCGAATTTCTTGACGATAGCCAGATAAACGAGGATACCTACGATGACGTACATGACCAGAAGCTGCCAGGCGGTGGGGTTGAACGCCCAACCTGCGTTGGCAAGATCAAAAAGGCCGTGTCCCTCACCGGTCTCGGTGAACAGAACCTTCCAGACACCCGTGCCGACCAAGAAATTCAACAAGCTTTGAATCAATTCGGACATGGATAAGCCTTCCTTTCAAATGATTTTTGTGGGGGATAAGGCTTATCAGTTCAGGGTAAGCAGAACTTCGTCGGTCTTGACGCTGTCGCCGCTCTTGACGTTGACAGAAGCGACCACGCCGTCAGCGGGAGCGGGCACGTCGTTCTCCATCTTCAGAGCCTCGATGACGCAGACGGGAGAGCCCTTGGTGACCTTGTCGCCGGGCTTGACCAGAACCTTCATGACGGTTCCCTGCAGAGGGGCCTTGACGGCGGTAGCGCCGGCGGGGCCTGCGGGGGTGGCTACGGGAGCGGGAGCAGTGGCAGGGGCGGCGGCGGGAGCAGCAGTGGCAGGGGCAGCTACGGGAGCGGCAGCAGTAGCACCGATCTCCTCCACGGTTACGTCGTATGCAACACCGTTAACGGTTACGTTGAATCTTTTCATGATGGTATTTCCTTTCATTATGCAAAAATCAATGATTCCAGGAGGTCTTGCCGTTCTTCTTCTTGAAGGAAACGACTCGGAAGCCTCCGGCGAACTGGGAGGAGAGGGCGGGATCGGACTCGATATAGGCGGCTACGGCGGCGGTGATAGCGGCCACCAGCGCATCGTCATTTGTGGGAACGGGAGCGGCGGGAGCAGGCTTCTCGACCTTCTTCGCCGAAGCGGCGGGATCCTTGTAGAATACCTTCTTAAAGATCAGAAGAACCAGCCACAAAATAGCCAGGACAAGGAATACCATGCCCATACCCTGAATAACCATAAGGCCTGCCTTTTTGAGACGGATGGGGGAGAGCGCGTCGCCAAGGTCTTCCTCGACTTCGACTTCCTCGGTGGGAGCCATGTACTTCTCGGACAGAGCGATAAAGCCAAGCTCGTGCATATCCATGCCAAGATTCTTGGTTGTATAAGCATCCAGAGCCTGAAGAGCGCTATTCAACAGGGCGGTGGCAACCTTGCGGTGATTGAGCTCGTCCTCAGTACGAATCTTATCAACGGACGTGAATTCGATCAGATCGTTACCGGTATAGTGGGTGAGGAGGACGGTGGCCTCGGCAGACTCAACGCCGGTGGTATAGATAAAAGTTGCTTTTTCAGTAGAATTGGTCAACTTTACGGTAATCGTCACGTTGCCGTCCTTGGCAACAAGGTAAACCTCGTTGACCTGATCCGCCCCCTTCTCAATGGGAGATACCAGCTTAACCGTATAAAAATCTGCGGAACTGCCGGCCAAAGTCAATTCATTGTTTGGACCAACGGTGTCTATGACGTGATCCCTCAGCCGCGTGTAGCCCGTTACGCTCTCCATGCCGCAGGAGGTTGCGGTGACCAGGAGAAGGACGAGCATCAGCGCCGCAAGGGACAAACTGATTATTTTCTTCATGGAGCGACCTCCTTACAGCGTAGGAACGCCGTGCTTGCGGTCGGGGGTGGTATCGGCTTTCTCTGCCAGCATGTAGAGCGCAGAGGACAGACGGGCGCGAAGCTCGGTTGCGGGGACGATGTCATCAATATCACCCGACTCGGCGGCGGCCACAGGGGAGGCGACGGTCTCCATCCACTGGGCCTCAACGACCTCACGGGGATTATCGAGCGTGATCTGATCGTTCATCAGGAAGGCAACGGCTACCTCGGGAGGGAGAACCGATATGACAGATTCGGGAAGAGCCAAAGCCAGGTCTGCCCCCAGGGCCCGAGAGCCCAGCAGGGTGAAGGCGGCGCCGTAGGCGTTGCCAACGATTGCGCTGATCTTTGCGGTAGTAGCGGTAGCGTAAGCCTTGGCAAGTTTACCGAATACGGAAGAGGGCTCACGGGGAGCAGAGTTGTCCACACCGGCAGAATCCACCAGAGTTACCACGGGGATGGAGAAGGCATCGCAGAAGGATACCATGCGGGCGGCCTTGCGAGCTCCCTTGGGCGTCAGCTTGCCGTCCTCCACGGATGCGTCGGTGGCGATCACACCGCAGGTACGGCCACCGATAGCGCAGAGTGCGGTGGTCATTTCAGGGGCGAAGGCCTCGTAGAGGTCAATGACCTTGCCGTTGTCAGCCAGAGCCTTCACCAGGGCAAGACCCGTCAGCTCGTCGGCAGAGACAGGGCGAGCAGGATCGTCCGTAGGCTCTACATCGGCTACGTCACGGTTATTGCGGGGCAAAAGCATGATGAGATCACGGACGGATGCAACAGCAGAAGCCTCATCAGTGGCATTGATGGCGGTCAGTCCGCAGTTCTCGGCATAGGGGGTCTTATCTTCTCCCTTAGCAGATCCGCTGTGGAAGGCTATCTCGGACACAGCCTTGACAGTAACGGTTACGTCCATCATTGTGGCGATTACGGCGGCCATACCTGTGCAGATTCCCTGCGCCAGAGAGATCTGAGGGATAATACCCGAAGCGGCAGACACGCACTTCATGATGCGGCCGTATGCGGAGAGAGCGGTGGCGCCGTCGTACACAACGGCTCCTGCGGAATCAAAAACACCGATCACGGGTGCGCCTACACGAAGAGCCTGCTCGTACAGCTTTTCAATCTTATCAGCACCGACCTCGTCCAGAGCGCCTGCTTTACGGTCGCTATCCTGAACGAATGCGAAGGCCAGCTTGCCGTTTACCGAGCCATAGCCCGTCAAGACGGCGTCATAAGGCTGATCCTCACCCTTGCGACGCATAAATGCGCCGGTTTCCACAAAGGTTCCGGCATCAAACAGAGCGAGCATTTCGGCGCGCCCCTTGGTATCCTGCTTTTCAAAACTCAACATTGACCTCTACCAAATTCCTTTCAGTCAAACGTACATTTTTGAGAAAAACAATCTTCCCCAAATTACCATAATTATACAATAAATCGGCCACATAGTCAACAATATACTGGTCACTCAAATGTAAATTAAATATGAAATAAGAATGAAATCCTCTTTGACTGCATCATATTGACAGAAAAAATAACACCGCACGCACACGGTGTTATTCAGAGTCAGAAGTCCCATCCGCAGGATGCCAGAAGTGTCTTGGCATTCCCTTCGAGTATTCCCTCTGCGGCTTTATGGGAAAGCCCCAGATTCTCGATGAATCGGAGCTCGGAGGCGGGATCGGACCAAGGCGTATCGGTTGCGAACAGGACACGAGAGGGATCATGGCTAAGCAATATATCTGCGCACAATGCTCCCAGATCTGCAGGTCTTGTATTACGGAGAGCGCACAAGGAGGTATCCAACCAAATCGGCGCGCCGCATAGCCTGTCCAGTGCTTCTCTCTCGCAAGAAAAACCACCTGCGTGAGCGATCACGAGCTTGAGGGCAGGATGGCGGTCAATCACTCGCAGAACCATATCCGGTGTACAATGCATATGGCTAGGCTGAACGGGGTCATACCCCGCATGGGTGATCACGAGCATATTCCGCTCGGTACATGCCCTAAAAATGGGAGAAAATTGCTCCGCATCCAATTCGACGCCCATGTAATCGGGGTGTATCTTGATGCCGGGAATACCGGCTTCTTTCAATCTTTCTAATTCTGTTGTGATCTCATTAAGAGTAGCGTAGGGATTCACTGAGCCCAATGGAATCAGACGCTTATTTCTCTTGAGCATAATGGCGAAATCATTCACGTTTTTCATCTGTCGGGGGTTGGTGGCAATATTGCAGATAACAGACTTTTGGATATTTGCCTGATCCATAGACGCAAGTAATCCGTTTACTGTACCATCGGTAAGAGGAATGTATCCACTGGCCGCGGCGTTGATGGTAAGCTGCGCGATGGCGCGAGGGGCGAGGGCATCGGGAAAAACGTGTGTATGGAAGTCAATAACGGTGGTCATGGTTGCTCCTTGGGATCTTTTTTTATAGTATAACAGATAAAAACCTGAATTATTTTGTTTTTTTATGAATGAATTCCGAATTTTACAGCCATCTTGCTTTACAAAGTCTTGTAGATGTGCTATAATAAATTAATCAACGGATAAGGAGACGGTCATGTCTACTGAAAATATAATGCTTGAGCCTGACGGCATCCTGCTGGTGGATAAGCCTGCCGGCATGACCTCCCACGACGTGGTGTGGAAGGTGCGGAAGCTTTTCGGCACGAAAAAGGTGGGGCATACGGGCACGCTTGACCCAATGGCAACCGGTGTTCTGGTCATTCTTTTGGGCAGAGCGGTCAAGGCCTGTGAATACGTATCCCATGACGAGAAGACTTACGAGGCTACCCTTCGTCTTGGACTCACCACCGACACCGATGACGTGACAGGAGCTGTTCTGACTACGTGCGAGACCCTTCCCTCCCCCTTCCAAGTGGAAAAGATTCTTCCCTCGTTTCGTGGTGAGATCATGCAGATCCCTCCCATGTACTCTGCTCTGAAGGTCAATGGCCGTAAGCTTTGTGATATGGCCCGAGCAGGTGAGACTGTGGAGCGGGAGGCAAGATCTGTTACGGTGAGATCCTTGATCTGTGAGGCCACCGAATCTCCCTGCGATTACCGTATGACTGTCCGTGTATCGGGCGGAACCTACATTCGCACTCTTTGCGCCGATATTGGGGCAAGACTTGGCTGCGGAGGCGTTATGGCCACCCTGCTTCGTACCGAGGCGGGTGGATTTCCCATTGAGGATTGCGTAAGCATTGAAGCCTTGGAGGGTATGGATCTGTCTCAAAGACTTTCCCTTCTCCGCCCTGTTGAGGAATTATTCTCGGATCTGGAGGCACTCCGCCTCCCTGATTTTTACCGTACTCTTTGCCGTAACGGTTGTGAGATCTATCTGAAAAAGCTGGGCGTAACCTTCCCTGTTGGTAGCCGTCTGCGTCTCTGTGACAGTCAGGGAAACTTTTTTGCTCTCGGTGACGTTGGTGAATACGAGGGCGGGATCGCCGTCAAGGCCATCAAGATATTTGTTTTGTGAGAATTCCTTATTTCCCTTGACAATTTGGAGATAGTGTGGTATACTGAAGTGTAAAGTGATTTAAAAATCCGCAAAGGAGGAATATTACAGTGAGCGCTGATGCTTTGAATTTGAACGGTGCGCCCTTGGTTGAGGGTAAGTACCTGATGTATAAGGATCGTCCTCTGGTCCGTGAGGGCGATACCATTTGCTACGGAGATATGACCGAAAAATACATTCTCATCATGGAGATATTCAGCTACAAGACCGAGGGCGGGAACAAGGTTCCTGATAAGATCCTCGTTCAGGTCGTAGAGACAGCGGATCAGAACAAGATCATCCGTCAAGGTGAGAAAAACGGTCTGTTTGAGGCCTTTGGCTACGGCCTTATCTGGCTGGAGCAGGCTCTCAGCAAAGCGGACGAATCATAAAAAATGAGCGGGCTCGTTTCGAGTCCGCTTTTTCTATCCCTATGCTCATACGGCTTTGGCATAAGCCCGCAATACACATAGCCCCGTCTCGGTATCGAGACGGGGCTATGTGTTGGAATGCTTATCATTCCTCCAGCAGGATGGCTCGAATAGAGGCTATTTCTGCCTCTGTAACACCAATACAAAGGAGATATGCCTCAATCTGCTCTTGCAGAGTTGCCCCCTTGGGAGCGTATCTACTCATGCCCTTGGCAAGATCTCCAATGTAGAGGATGTGCAGGAGGAACTCCTCCTTATCGCAAGCACCCATTGTGGAGAAGAAGGAGGAATAATGCTCCTTCAAAAGGGTCTCCTGATCTACGCCCAGCAGACCGAGAAGCAGGAAGGATGTGGTTCCTGTTCTGTCACGGCCAAGGGCGCAATGGAAATTGATGGGATAATTTTCAGGATAAGCAAAAGCGGAGATGGTTTGACGAACACACTCGTAATGCTCTTCCTGGAAAATATTGCTGTACCACATAATAGGAATCAGCACACGTCTGACACGGTTTGAAGGGAAGGCGGCTTTACCCAATCCACGCAGATCCAACTCGGTCTTAAGACCCAGAGTGTTCATCATATAGTCGAGCGCCTCGGCAGATGCATCATCCCAGTGAGCCGAGCGGAAAACCATGTTCTGCTTGACACGCTTTCCATCCACAGTATAGTAACCGCCCAGATCACGAACATTGGAGACACCATCCAAAGAAAGGAATCGGGGTGTCAGCGCAGTCGTGAAGGTAAAGATCTGCGAGGTCGTTTCTCCGTCGGAGACCTGCCAGTAGTAGGTGCGGCCTACCTCCAGATTGTAAACAGAAACGTGGCATTCAGACGTCGTCAGAACAATGGGATCGGACATGTCCAGATGCTTTGACACTGTGACGGTATAGATCTTGTCAGTGTTCTCTGAGTCATCCCATGTCAGTTCTACCGGCACGGGGAGACAGTTTTCACCAAACTTGAAGGGATATTTTCCGCTTTCAATTTCCTCAACGGAGGAATTGAAGAGTGCGTAGACGTCGGGAGAAGCAAGAACGACACCGGTGTCACCGTCGTAGGGGGTCAGAAGCTGGAGGCTTCCCTCGTAGACGTTGTAGGCGAACTGAAGCGAGTCTGTGGTTACCGCTACACCTTCAAAAGCATAAACGGCTGACAGGCTTTGTTCGTTCAAGGTATAAGCGGGCATTCTTTCGGCGGTAACGGCCTCGTTATACAGCACAGTCGCGCGGACGGTAACGGAATTGACACCTTCTCCGATTATATCCAACTGAATATCAAAGGCGGAATCGTTCACCAGGCCTTTGAGCTGTTCCGTAATGTAAGCCAATTTGTCCGGTGTATCTGACGGGCAAAGGAAATCGGCATTGCTTACCGCATCAAAGGCATGGTTGATGCGATCCGTTATGGTTGCATCCAAGGGAGAATAGGTAAAGGGGATATCCAGATGGAGAACATAGTTGGAATGAGCCGTGACACCTCGCACCAAGAGACGGTAACGCTCGCCTTCCTTCAGTTCTGAAGCGTAATCCAACCAGGCGTTGATAAACAGCGCATCGATGGACTTGTTGCTCATCTCCAGGATCTGGGGATCATGCCACACAAGCGCAGAATCACGGGGATCTCCCGATTCGGGAATGATTGCGTATTCGGCGGAGAGCATTCCCTCCTTGGCATAAATGGGGTTGGCGGTGAGAAGAACCATACCCGACGGATCAAAGGTATCCTGCCATTGACCCAGATTGTCGTGAGAAGAGCCGAAGCCTCCCGTAGAATTATCCAACCAGGACCCGGTCAAGTGAGGAATATCAATCATCTTCTCGTAGGACAAGGACGTTCCGTCGTCAAAGGTGGCGGTCACCTTATAACGAATATACCCCTTATTATTGGATCTGGTTTTGCGGAACTGGACGGCCTCGACCGTAATATCAGCCCCCATGCCGGCGGTGGAAAAGCGGTCGGCAATAATGTCCGCAATAGCTGCAACAACGTCGCCGCTACCGTAGAAATTCCCATGAAGCTCATCCACATGCAAAAGGACTTCGGGGTTTACATGAATAATGAGCTTTTTCAAGGTGCAGGTAGCCTGATTCTTATTGCGGAAATAGAGCTGGAAGGCAGTAATGTTCCCATTGTCATCTGCGAGAACAGAGGGATTATTCAAGCCAAGATCTATGGTTTTGTCCTGTTCCACCGCTCCCGCCATAGAGGGGCACTCGTTCTTGATGACGCTGGAATCGGTTTCGTTAGGTGTCAAAATACGAAGCTGACTGGCGGGCGCATTACTCGAGGTAGTAAAGACAGCTTCGATGCCTTGAACGGCATCGGCGCTGATACCGTTGACCATATCAATACGGAAGCCTGCAATACCGCTGCTGTGGTCATTAAGTAAATATCCTTCCCCGTCGGGAAGAAAACCGCAGGTGTCGCAGGAGGAGGAATCGTGGCCTTTAATGTTTAGGGCGGAGAGCCTGAAGATCCCGCTCTTACCGTTGAATTCCAGCACAATATCTTTAGCGGTCATTTCTCCTTCCGATCTTACGGTGATGGTCTTACTGTCATCACCGGCTATCCCGGGAACATTCTGCGAAAGATCCTCATAGGTTTCCCGCTTGACTGTATCCTCCTGTGTTTCTACCTCGGTTGTATCGGAACCCGTTGTTGATTGCTCGGAGGTGGAAGAAGGAGTGCAGGCCGTCAGAAAAATTAAAATTGCCAACAGTAAGGCGGCCAAGCGTAAAAAGGTGAATTTCATAATCGTCTCCTTGATTTTGTTATATGAGAAGGGATTGAGCAGTATGTGTAGCGCAGAACTCGTACTTATTCTACGTGAGGACTCTTAAGGATCACGTGGCCGTTGTACTCGGCCCAAACGGTGTAGCCCTTTTCTTCAAAGGCGGCACGATACTTGGCGTCTGATGCGTTGCGGATGACAACGTAATCCACGTCGTGCTCCTTCAGGTGATTTTCTTCGCCTTTGAAAACATGATAGTTGTGCTCGTAGACCTCACGGCGATCCGCAACATGAGCCAAATAGGCGCTTGGAACGCACAGAGAGGCATCCTCGGGGAGATCCTCCAGCATGGCCTCGATAGACCGATAGCGATCCTTGTTCTCCTTCCAGCTATCTACATAGCCGTTATATTTGGGAATCACAATAAAGATATACATACAACAGGAGGCCGCCGCGCCAAGAGCTAACAACCGTCTGCGAGGAATGGGCTGAATATCGGGCAGGTTGAGTATCATGGCATAGATAACGAAGGCGGTAATGCCGAAGTGATACTGGAAGTTGATGCTGTACTGGTACTTATAGGTAGTCAGAACATTCAAGAGAATGGGAGCGAGGAGCAACCAACGGGATTGCTTCTTGGTCACAAACGGAATCATGCCAACGGGCAAGAGCATTTGAAGGATATAAACCACCTTTGCCCAGGGGCTTCTTTCGATGAAAAAGGAGGTGTCCAGATTAGCCTTGTTGGTGGAGAAAAATTGGGTCAGAAGATATCCGGGATTCTTAAGGGCGGTCAAAATGGCGCCTTTCAGTCCGTCCTCTTTGTCAAAAATGAGGTTATTGAAGCGGTTGATCATGGGTCCGGCAATAGAGGGATTCGGGGTATCGCCTGCGTAATATTCCGCCCAGTAAGCCGCAGAACCTTCCAGAATGGCCAAAGCGGTATAAAAGTAGAGAATGGAGCCAAGCGCCAAAACAATACCGTGGAAGTACTTCTTTCGGGATATGATGAGGAAAACGGCAAAGAGTATGATATAAACGGCGGCGTCCTCCTTGACGGCAAGTGTCAGAAGGGCGAATACATACATCCATAGGTACTTTTCCTTCTCAAAGAAGTAGAAGACCCATAAAAGAAGGGGGAGGAGGAAGCAATTTTCATGGAGATCGTAGAAGCATCCCATGGAAATGGCGGGGAATGCGGCGTAGATAACGGCAATGGCAACCTGAGTAAGGCTCGACAGCTTAAAATGACGGGCAAGAAGGATGGCGGGGATCAAACCCGACGCAACCAAAAGTGCCTGACAGATCTGGAGAGTCATTGCAGATGGGAAAATTGCGTAGATAGGCAGAATGGTATAGTAGATGGGGGAGATATGCACGGCAAAATGGGATAGAAGCACGTCTCGCTCGGAAGAGACCAGAGGAAGTCCTGTTTCCTTCATGTTGTGGAACATATTCACGAACAGACCGAAATCGAAATTGGGGGCAGAGAATGTCATATACCGCAAGCAGGTGGTGATACCGATGACGGTGGCGCTGACAATGCCCAATGCGGCCACGATGCCAATGGCTACGCCGGAATGAAGCTTCAGTCGGTCAATGAGCAGATCGTTCTTCTGTAAAAAGTAGAACAAGAACAGAGCGTAGGCAAAAATGACGGCCAACAGAAACAGAGTCTCGTCGGAATTCATCTTCATAGTGCCATTGCCGATTTTTACTTCCGAAATGATGTCATTCTCAAAGGTGGACAGCCAGCGGAGCACGCAGCCCGTGGCGCCCAGAAGCAGAAACCATGAATCGGTCTCGTACTCATGAAGAACGGCGGCAAGAACGGTCATACCGCAAAACAGGATGGCTACCCATAAGATCATTCCTACAATGCTCGTGTCCTGTGCAAAGGAAAGATCAAAAAAATTCCCCTCGGTGGTAAAAAGAATGACCATTGCATAAAGGAGCCACGCAGCAATGGCACGGCAAATATTTCTTTCGCCGGTTAATACAACGGAAAAACGGGGACGAATGGTGTTGCGCTTCTTTTTCATGACGATCTCCTTATGCTCCAAATGTACGATGGAAAATAAATGAATCATATAACAAACCTATCACATAGTTTCATTATACAACAATTCTCTCTTTCTGTCAAGATTTTGAAATAATGTTACCAAAAGATTCACACTCAGTTTGCAATATTATGTTATAATTTGTTTACAAAGTTAAAAAACATCTCCTGTTGAGAAAGGAAGGGATAAACACTATGTTTAATATTCTTGTTGTGGAAGATGATATCAATACAAGACGTCTGATGTGCGCCGTGCTGGAGCGTTACGGTTACCACCCGATTACTGCCACTGACGGCGTGGATGCTCTTGAGCAGATGGAAAGGAAACATGTTGATCTGGTCATTTTGGACATCATGATGCCCAAGATGGACGGATATGAATTCACCCATGTTTTACGTCAAGGCGGTAATACACTCCCCATCCTTATGGTAACCGCCAAGGAGACTCCTGCGGATAAGCACAAGGGCTTTATTATCGGCACGGACGACTATATGACAAAGCCTGTTGATGAAGAAGAAATGATCTTACGAATCGCCGCCCTTCTTCGTCGCTCCCGCATCGTAAGTGAAAGACGACTGACCGTTGGTTCCACCGTTCTGTACTATGATTCCCTTACCGTTCGTACGGACGGAGAGTCCATAGGTGCTCCCGGGGGCATGGAGTTGCCCCAAAAGGAGTTTTTGCTTCTGTTCAAGCTTCTGTCTTATCCCAATAAGATCTTTACCCGCCGTCAGCTCATGGATGAGATCTGGGATATGGAGTCCGAGTCTGACGAGCGTACCGTCGACGTTCACGTCAGCCGCCTCCGTGACCGCTTCCGTGACAATACAGATTTTGAGATCATTACCGTCCGCGGTCTGGGCTACAAGGCGGTGTACCTGAAATGAAGGATCCGAAATCGTCTCCCAAGCTTCGCACAAGACACCGTAAGCTGCGCGGAAAGCTGAGCATCAAGTCGTTCCGTGTTGAGCTGACCATGATCATTTTCATTCTCATGCTCCTCACCTCTATTTTTACGATATCTCTCTATGCCCTGCTCCTGCTTCTCTTCCCTTCTTTGAAGGACTTTAATTCCATGGTCACTCTGATATCCTCCCTTGTGGCCTGTACCATGATCGGCACGGCTGCGGCGGCGTTTTTTACCAAGTGGGTGCTTCTTCCCCTGAATGAAATGATCCACGCCACCAAACGTATCTCCAAGGGAGATTTCAAGGTTCACATTCAAGAGACCTTTCACGAGCGTTCGGATTTCGGTATCCTCCAGCGCTCCTTCAATCACATGGCCTCCGAGCTGGACGGCATCGAAATGTTCCGCAACGATTTCATCAACAATTTTTCCCATGAATTCAAGACCCCCATCGTTTCGATCCAGGGATTCGCTCATCAGCTTAAGGCCGGAGGCCTTACCCCCGCGGAGGAGAAGGAATACATTCGCATCATCGCCGACGAGTCTGATCGACTGGCTAAGATGGCTACCAACATTCTACTTCTTTCCAAGCTGGAGAATCAGGCCATCGTTACCGATAAAACCGAATTCTGGCTGGACGAGCAGCTGCGCACCTGTTTGGTGCTTTTGGAAAAGCAATGGAGCGCCAAGGACATTGAACTGAATCTGGAGTTGAGTGAAGTAAAATACTATTTCAATGAGAACATGCTGGCTCACGTATGGCTCAATCTGTTTGGGAACGCCATCAAGTTCACGCCTAAGGGCGGCTCTATCTCCTGCTCGCTGTATGCCGACAACAAAACGGTTACGGTCTCCATTTGGGATACAGGTATCGGCATGAGCGAAGACACCAAGCGACACATTTTCGATAAGTTCTATCAAGGCGATACCTCCCACACAGGCGACGGCAACGGCATTGGCCTCAATATTGTCAGCCGAATCCTTTTCCTCTGCGGAGGGAGTGTTTCGGTAGATAGTGAGGTCGGCAAAGGAAGTGTCTTTACCGTTACGCTCCCCGTAACCATCCAAGAAGTAAAAAACAGGACAGAGAACTGATTCTCGTCAAACCGAAAGGAAAACCACGCACCTATGAGTGATCGCAAAGCAAGCAAGGCTCCCATGAAGAAGGCCAAGGCTTCCCTTATGCTCAGCATTGTCTCCGCCGTGTTTTTGGCGCTGACCGTGCTGGGCTTATGGCTCATGCGCCAGTATCTGTCTGACCCCGAGGCGGTGCGCGCGCGCATCGGCGAGCATTACGTGTTAGGGGCGATCGCTTTGATCATCATATCTGCTGTTCAAGTGGTGTTAGCTCTCGTTCCCAGCGAGGTCGTGGAGATTGCGGCTGGGTATGTTTTCGGGAGCTGGACGGGGGCGCTACTGTGCCTTGTGGGTATTGTGCTTGGTAGCTGTTCTACGATCCTGCTGGTTCGAAAATATGGCTCAAAATTTGTATACGCCTTCTACCCCAAGGAGAAGATTGATTCCCTTCCTATTATCAACGATCCACCAAAGCGCAACCTTTTGACTTTCATCCTTTTCGTTATTCCCGGCACGCCCAAGGATCTGTTCACATACGCCATAGGGCTTACGAGCATGAGTATCCCTCTCTATATTGCCCTGACCTCGGTGGCACGTTTCCCCTCCGTCATCCTGTCCACTGTAAGCGGGAGTGCGGCCGGAGAGGAAAATTACACCAAGGCAATCATTTTTGCCGTCATCACGGCCGCCGTCAGCGGCATCGGGCTTTTGTTGTATCGTATCCTCACCAGACGAATCCGACAACAGAGACCTGATGAAGAAGGCTCTGTTGCAAAATCCCGAAAAAATCTTCGAAAAAAGTTTTAAAAAGCTATTGACAAACCCGCAAATCTATGCTATAATGGGCAAGTCGTCAAGATACGGCCCATTGGTCAAGCGGTTAAGACGCTAGCCTCTCACGCTGGAAACTCGGGTTCGATTCCCGGATGGGTCACCAAAAACAGAAAAGGCACTGCAACGCAGTGCCTTTTCTGTTTTTGACGATTCACAAGACGAATCTGAACCCCGTCAAGCCCTTTGGTGGCTTTGCATAGCGAGCGGAGGATTTTCAAGTCCAAGAAAAACACCGCCGCGAGCAGGGGTTCAGATTCCCGGATGGCAGACGCATCCTCTTTTTTCACCCCCCACCGTGGCAAAGCATGCGCAGGATTGCAAGAGAGACAGATCCACACGAGCGCATGCAGGGGTTCAGATTCCCGGATGGAGTTCCATCCAATGCTTTACATACCAAAAACTCCGTATTCTTCATAGAACACGGAGTTTTTTATCTGTGGGATCATTCGCCCCTGAGGACATGACAATGGGATGCCACATCGAAGGCCTTGAAGTAAGCCTCCTCCATGGGAATCCACTTTGCCTTGAACACGGCCAGCTTTGCTTCCCCTTCCCGCAAAAACAGACGTTCTTCCTGCTCCTTGCGGCTGATCGAGGTATATAGGCAAAGATCGTAGGCATCACGCAGATCGGGATGACAGGAGTAGGAGCCTTCGATCAAAACAACGGGGGATTTCTTAATGATAATCGTCTCTCCGAGAGACATGGTGGAGCATACGAAGGGGCGGTATGCACACTCATTCTTCTCCTGCAACGGGGTGAGAACCTCCGCTTTGAATCGCTCTCGGTCAACATTCCCTCCCAGCTCTGCCAGTCGGTCGGGCGTCCGCTGCTCGGGACGCAGAAAGAAATGATCCATGTGTACGACGGGACAGGAAAGTCGGTCAGACAGAGCCTCTGCGAGAGTCGTTTTTCCGGATGCGCACGGGCCGTCAATGGCGACGAGAATACGATCCTTCCCTGCTAATACCGCTTCAATAAGTCTTAATGCTTCTTCTATACGGCTCACAGTCTATCCTCCTTGACGGGCTGACCGTTGAAGCGTTGAACTCCTGTGGCGTGGAGAGAGGTCATAATGGCAGGGATAAGAAGAAGCTGAAGAATGATACCGGGAATGGCGTTCAACACCGCCCCCGAGAGGAACGCCGTGGATGTAAAGGTGTTATCCTGCATGGAAAGCAGTACCGTCATGGAGCCGCCCCAAACGATTCGTCCCAGTATCATGGCAATGACTAAGGAGATATACACCGGAATAAGTCCCTGTTTCTTGAACATGCCGTATATGAATCCGATGGCTAAGCCGTAGACACATAGCTCCACCGACATGGCGAGCCCGTTGGGATACAGCACGGGCATCCCAAAAAGAACGAAGCGAAGAAGCGGAAGGATCGCACCGATCAATGCGCCGTACTGCCAACCGCAGAGAAGACCGCAAAGCAGAACCGGTATGTGCATGGGAAGGAGCATATTTCCGATCTGCTGTATCTGACCTGTAAAAAAGGGTAAAACCAATCCAATGGTCAAAAACATGGCCGCCAGCACCAAGCGGCGCAGAGTTTCACGGTAGGAACGCAGGAGCGACTGACCTTGACTTTTCATATTACGTTACCTTTCACTTTCCAAAATAGTTGCAAACAGACTTCATACGCTCGAATACCCGTACGTGGAAGGACCAACGGGTCTCGCGCAGACCGCAATGGACACTGTATTTCCCAGTTTTCTGTATTGCATCATGTTTCCTCTCGACTCGGATTTTCCGTTTCGGGCAATTTTTTACTCATTATATCACATTCACACACCCTTTGCAAGTGAATTCAAAAAACATTTAGCCGAAAGGTTGTCAGGGGTGGGAGGATTTTTTGCGGTTTCGTCCGTTTTTTCTTCAAAACCCCTTGCTTTTCTATGGAAAATAGTCTATAATATATTTAATTATGCAATTTCATCAAGAACAGGAGATACATACATGAAGCTTGGTATCGTCGGACTCCCCAACGTAGGCAAGTCCACCCTCTTTAACGCCCTGACCAACGCCGGGGCAGAATCCGCCAATTATCCCTTCTGCACCATTGAACCCAACGTGGGCGTGGTGGCTGTGCCCGATCCCCGTATGGACAAGCTGGCCGAGATGCACAACCCCGAGAAGTACACCCCCGCCGTCATTGAGTTCGTGGACATCGCAGGCCTTGTCCGCGGTGCTGCCCAGGGAGAGGGTCTCGGCAACAAGTTCCTGTCCCATATCCGTGAGGTAGATGCCATTCTGCACGTGGTCCGTTGCTTCGAGGATCCCAACATCGTCCACGTAGACGGAAAGGTGGATCCCCTCCGTGACGTGGAGACCATCAACATGGAGCTGGTGCTGGCTGACATGGAGATCATGGAGCGCAAGCTCGGAAGCGCCCGCAAGATCCTCAAGGGTGATAAGACAATCGCAGGTGACATCGCTGTATACGAACGGGTCATGAAGGCTCTGGAGGACGGCCGGTCGGCTCGCACCGTAGAGCTTTCCGAGGACGAGCGCGAGCTGTTCCACGATACCCCCCTCATCACCATGAAGCCCGTGATCTACGTAGCCAACGTCTCGGAGGACGAGGCCAATGGCGACGTTTCGGGTAACGAGAGCTTCGCCAAGCTGAAGGAGTTCGCCGACGGCGAGCATGCCGCCGTCATGCCCATCTGCGCTCAGATCGAGGCTGAGATCGCCCAGCTTGAGGGTGAAGACAAGGAAATGTTCCTTGCCGACATGGGTATCGAGGAGGCGGGGCTTGACCGTCTCATCCGCGCCAGCTACGCCCTTCTGGGTCTCATCAGCTACCTGACCGCAGGCCCCAAGGAGGTACGTGCCTGGACCATCGTGAAGGGTACAAAGGCTCCTCAGGCCGCGGGTAAGATCCACTCCGACTTTGAGCGAGGCTTCATCCGAGCCGAGGTCATCGCCTACAACGATCTCATGCGTCTCGGTTCTATGAATGCCGCCAAGGAGGCGGGTCTTGTTCGCTCCGAGGGTAAGGAGTACGTTATGAAGGACGGAGACATCGTTCTGTTCCGATTCAACGTATAATAGGACGGAGACTGAAAGGACATACGATCATGAGAATGAGAAAGAAAAAGCACGGCGCCGAGAGAATTGCAGCCTGCGCCGAATATCTGATCTCCGATGTGACGCATTTGTCGACTCTGGGGAGCAATCAGACCGCCATCTTCCCTGCTGTCCGTCCCATTCACATGGAGATCGGTTGTGGCAAGGGTAACTTTGCTGTTGGCATGGCCGTCGCACACCCCGAGTGGAATTTCATTGCCATGGAAAGGGTCTCCGATGTAGCCTGCTGCGCTTTGGAGAAGGCCAAGGCTGCCGCTTCCGACCGTCCCGGTGACAACCTCCGTTTCCTCATCGGTGACGCCCAATTCCTGTCTGATTGGGTGGAGCCCCACAGTGTGAGCCGCATCTACCTCAACTTTTCCGATCCGTGGCCCAAGAAGGGCTATGCCAAGCGCCGTCTGACCCATCGGAATTTCCTTGCTCTGTACAAGAATATTCTCGTGGATGGCGGTGAGCTGTACCTCAAGACCGACAACGAGGGGCTGTTCGATTTCAGCATGGAGGAATTCGAGGCCATGGGACTGACTGTTCTGTTTTCCTCTCGTGACTTTCACAAGACTCCTGAGGCCGAGGGCAACATAATGACCGAGTACGAGGCTAATTTCTCGTCTCAAGGTATGCCTATTTACTGCGCGAGGGTGAAGTTTTGATTCCATAGATTAACACCAAAGAATAGAGGTCGATTGGCGCACCCGCTTTATCTTGGGTGCGCCAATTCGTTATTGAATTCAACCAGAGTTAGAAAAATTCTCTCCAAACGAGTTATTGCTTTTTTAGAGGAATGTGCTATAATAATACCAGGAAAAGCGCCGATCCAAAATAATTTGGAGGAATAACTATGATTAAACTTGGAGAAAAAATTAAGTCTTTAAGAAAACAGAAAAACATATCCCAGGAGGTTTTTGCTAACTATCTTGGAGTATCCTTTCAAGCCGTTTCAAAATGGGAAAACGGAATCACAATGCCCGACGTGACCATGATCCCTGCCATTGCATCCTTCTTCTGTGTTTCCACCGACGAGCTTTTTGATTTTAATCTGTTTGAAATGGAAAAGCATGTTGAGGCAATATGCCATGAATCATGGAAATACCGCGAGGACGACCCTGCAAGATCCGAGCGTATTTTGCGTGATGGTTTACAGAGATTTCCCGGGAATGACATCATACTCAACAATTTGCTTTATACTTTAGGGCACCTCTAATAACTCATCGTGCGGCGAGCGACGAGAAGATTTTTCGTCAGTCTAAACAAAAAGCCGCACGTATAGTTGATCCTATACGAAGGATTTTTGTGGCGAATGACGGAAAAGATTCCGTCGATTCGCTGTGCAAGGGGTTTTTAGAGGTGCCCTTTAGATTATCAAACGAGATCAGATGAGGTAATTACACTTTGCAAAACACTTATTGAGTCTACCAAGGATGACTCCGTAAAATATGACGCTTGTCGAATTCTTGCATCGTGTTATAAAGAAAACGGTCAGCATGATTTGGTCAAGCCTACTCTTGAAATCATTCCGGAAATTTATTTTTCCAAATTAGAACTAATGGCATCTCTTTTAGATGGAGAAGATAGCTACGAAGCTGCACAGAAGCAGAAGAACATTTCCGCAGAAGACTTGATCGACATGCTAATTATCGTGGGTAAGCATTTAAAAGAAAAAGGTGAAATCGAAAAAGCCAATTCTCAATTTAGGATTGCGTTAAAAATAATGGATGCTTTTAATGAGGATTTCATCGAACGCAAATGGTTCAATGTTACCGTTTATGAGTACACAGGTGAACAACGAAAAGAAGTAGAAAAATTGCTTTCAGAATGATCTTTTGCCCCGTCTTGTCGACGTTGTCTTATTTTGAGATCACGTTTGATTTCGAGACGAATTCTCTTTTGTGGAATAGGGGGAGATGCTACGTATCCCGCTTTTCATGATCATCCGGCGAGCAAAGGGATTGCACAAAATACTTCTTTTTAAGGATTTCATCAACAGTTTGTATTTTAGACTTCTTGTACTTCTGCTATATCTTCGCTGGACATCATGACAGGAGCCTCCCCGCGCAAAGGCATCGGCAAGCATTTTCCCGCTGAACATGGCGCTGCTGAAGCCCTCGAACGAGCTGGCGCTGATAAAGCCTGCCGCCTCGCCCAGAAGAAAAATGTTTTCCTTCCCTGTGCAAAAGTCTTTTATACTGCGTGGACTGGAGACAAGGCAGGCCTCGGTTTTCGTAGCATCACCAAAGGAACCCCCCAAAAAGTTCTCCAGCCTGGATCTCTGCGCATCAAAAGCCTCACGGCATCCCTTCGGCTTGAACGCGCCGCCAAATATAATGTGATCCCCCTTATGGATCGTCCAGGAACAGCTCTCACTTGTTTTGGAATCAAAAACGCAGGAATAATAAGGCATCCTTTGACCGTTAAACTTAAACCATGATTGTATCGCAACATATTGCACGCGAATAGGCTCAAAGAACCTGCGCCTAACGGTAGAGCCACCACCGTCCGCGCCAACGATTATCCTTGACTTCACTTGCGTTTCGGCGTCAGATAGCTTGATCAAGACGTTAAAAAGTTCTCCGTCTTTTTCTATTTTTCTGCAACGTCCCTTGCGTATATCCACATGTGATGGGACGAGAGAAAGCAACCACTGATCAAAGGCGTACCGATCCATATTCAGATAATGTCGCTGATAGTATCTGACCAGCCGTTGATCAACATCGATGGTTTCCACGGCGAATATCTGCGGATCATCCAGAATACTTTTGGGAAGGACCAAGTCAAATTTTGCAAGGAGCTTTTGGGCATCGGGCGCAAGAAGACCACCGCACGGCTTGGCAGACGTAGATTTCTGTCCGTCAATCAGCAGGATCTTAAGATCGGGACGCGCTCTTGCTATTTCTCTGGCGAAAATACTTCCGGCAGGTCCTGCGCCCACGATGGTAATATCGTACGTATTCGTGTTTTTTGGTTCCATCTGACTTCTCCTTTCAGAAGGCTTCTCGTTTGCCTCATTATAACACAAATCGGCAGAGAAAACAATATCTCTGCCGAAATTTATTTTGGCGGCGGAAGTAAGCTCCTGCATTGGTGTTCGTGTTGCGGCTGACGCCCCCAATACCCCGGCCACCTCTCTTAATGAAGGGCTTTGCCCTTCACCCTTGGGGAGCGGGGGACGGGGAGACCTCCCCGATAAACTGCAGGGCACCTCTAAAAACCCCTCGCACAGCGAATCGACGGAATCTTTTCCGTCATTCGTCACA
>JAFXJW010000153.1 GCA_017532045.1 Clostridia bacterium
GAGTCCCGTAGGGACATATCGACAACTCTTGTTTTCGTCGATATACACCCTTCGGGTGTTCGATATACCGCTCGTGCGGTTCGATATGCCGCTTTCGCGCCTCGATATGCCCCCTACGGGGGCGAGAGGGCCTTCGGCCCTATAAACTACAATTTACATATACCGATACTTCTTCCTCATACCCACAAGGAAAGCCGCCGTGACGCCGGTGGCCAGAAGCTCAGCCACGGTTATGGAGAGCCAAATACCGTCGGTCTTGAGGAAGACGGGGAGGATCAGCACCGCCGCCACCTGAAAGGCCAGCGTACGGAGGAAGGAAATGGCCGCCGAAACGCCACCGTTCCCCAGAGCGGTAAAGAAGGAAGAGCCAAAAATGCCGAATCCTGCAAAGAGGAAGGATGCGGAATAAAGGAGGAAGCCCCGACGGGTCAGCTCAAACAGTCCCTCGTCATAACCCACGAATATGGCCGACAGGGGGCTGGCCAGCACCACCGACAACCCCGCCATGCACACCCCCGCCAAGGATGTCAGAAGCAGGCTCTTACGGAGGAGGGACTTCAGCTCCCCGTGGTTGCCCGCCCCGTAGTGGAAGCCCACGACGGGGGCAGAGCCGATAGAGTAGCCGATGAAGGCCGAGACAAAGAAAAAGCTGACGTACATCATCACGCCGTAGGCGGCGATACCGTCCTCCCCCGCCAGCTTCATGAGCTGATGGTTGTACAGCATACTGACCACCGACATGGAGATATTGGTCATCAGCTCCGACGAGCCGTTGATGGCCACCTTGCCAATGGTGCGGAGTCCCTGCGCCACCCCCAGTCCGGGGCGACGGATGCGGAGAGGACTCTTGTTGGGACGCAGGAAATAGACCAGCGGGATCACGCATCCCACCAGTTGGGAGGACACGGTGGCCAGCGCCGCTCCCGCGATCCCCCACTCAAAAACGGCGATGAAGAGAAAATCCAACAGCATATTGGCGCATCCCGCCCCCACGGTAACGGCAAGGCCGAAGGTGGGCTTCTCCGCCGTGACCAAAAAGCTCTGGAATACACCTTGGAGCATGAAGGAGGTCTGTCCCACCAGAATAATACGCCCGTACAGCACGCAATACGGGAGCATGGCCTCGTCAGCCCCCAGCAGGAGCGCCACGGGCTCAATGAGGAAGAAGCCGGGGATCGTAATAGCAATACCCAGCGCCACGGTAAACAACACCAGCAGGGAGAAGTAGCGGTTGGCCCGCTCACCGTCCCCCTCCCCCATGGTCTTGGAGACCAGCGCTGAGCCGCCCGTACCGATCATGAAGCCGCCACAGCCCAGGATCATGAGAAACGGCCAGATAAGATTGATGGCCGCAAAGGGGGTCTTACCCACGAAATTGGATACGAAAAGCCCATCGACCACACCGTAGACCGAGGTAAAGGTCACCATAATGATGGAAGGAAAGGTAAAACGGAGGAGCTTTCGGTAACTAAAATGCTCCGATAGGGATATGTGCATAACAGACTCCTTTCATCGAGCGGTCAGGTGCGAGGGCGGCAGAACTACGACTATTTTACCATATTCCCCTGTGTTTGTCAACCGAAACTCGAAAAAGCCCTTGATAGCAGAGAGGGAAACATGGCAAAATGCACGAAAAATCCCATAGGGCTTTGATGACGGGATGCAAAACAACGATTTTGAAAAAATTTACAAAAACCCCTTGCATATTTGACGGATATGGTATAAAATATATACTTGGAAAGGGATGGATTTCCCCGACCGACCGTTTTGTTAAGAAAAAATTATATAAAATGGAGGATCACTACCATGTCCGTAAAAGTTGCTATCAATGGCTTTGGCCGTATCGGCCGTCTGGCTTTCCGTCAGATGTTCGGCGCAGAGGGCTATGAGATCGTTGCCATCAACGACCTGACCAAGCCCTCCATGCTCGCTCACCTCTTGAAGTACGACACCGCTCAGGGTCGCTACGACGGTCACACCGTCACCGCTGACGACGAGGCCGGCACCATCACCGTTGACGGTCAGACCATCAAGATCTCCGCCGAAAAGGACGCTGCTAACTGCCCTTGGGCCGCTAACAACGTTGACGTCGTTCTGGAATGCACCGGCTTCTACTGCTCTACCGAAAAGTCTCAGGCTCACATCAACGCCGGCGCTAAGAAGGTCGTTATCTCTGCTCCCGCGGGCAAGGATCTGAAGACCATCGTGTACTCTGTTAACGAGAACACCCTGACCGCTGATGACAAGATCATCTCCGCCGCTTCCTGCACCACCAACTGCCTGGCTCCCATGGCTA
>JAFXJW010000154.1 GCA_017532045.1 Clostridia bacterium
CAGCGAATCGACGGAATCTTTTCCGTCATTCGTCACAAAAATCCTTCGTATAGGATCAACTATACGTGCGGCTTTTTGTTTAGACTGACGAAAAATCTTCTCGTCGCTCGCCGCACGATGAGTTATTAGAGGTGCCCTGTACTTTTCTTTCCGTGGCGAAAGAAAAGTACCAAAAGAATCGCCACTTAAGGAAAGTACCCGGGTACTTTCCTTAAGAATTCTATCCCCTGTCCGGCGCGCCCTTTTGCCGGGGGGCAAAAGGGCCTTATGCGCCATCACTTCACGGGTCGCCGGATGTCCGCAACCTCGGCGGAGCGCCGAGCTCGCGGGTTTGGCTGATTCGCGGGGATGTGTCTCCGCATTTCGGGCGTGTTCCGCGCGGACGGCGCTCCGCCGTTCGTGCGGGCCATCGGGTATCCTCGACCTTCCGCGCATTCAGACTCCTTCGCCCCGACCCGGGCGAAGGGGTCGCGCGCGCAGGTGGTGGGTTCCGTAAGGGAGGCACCCCGGGGGCCTCCCTTGCGTGGCGCTCTTTTGGTACTTTTCTCTCGACAGGGAGAGAAAAGTACACAAATCAATCTACCCGATAAACCCAAATTTGATAACGAAAGAAACGAGAACTGTCATGTCCATTATTTATCTTGACAATTCAGCCACCACACCCTTGTGCCCCGAGGCCGTAGCCGCCATGGAGGAGGCCATGGGTGTTTTTGGCAACCCCTCCTCCCTCCACGGAGTGGGACAGGAGGCTCATGCTCTGCTGACCCGTGCCCGTGGGCAGGTGTCGGCGGCGTTGGGGATCAAGTCCCTGAGGCCTGGAGAGCTGATCTTCACCTCCTGCGGCACCGAGGCTTCGGCTCTGGCCATATACGGTAGTGTTTATGCCAAGCCCCGCCGTTTTGCGAGCCGTGTGATCACCACCGACTGCGAGCATCCCTCGGTGGAGGAAGCCATGCGCAAATTGGAGGCGGACGGCATTGAAGTGGTGAGGATTCCCACAAAAAACGGCGTTCTGGACACCGAAGTCGCCATCTCTGCCCTGAATACGCCCACCCTTCTCGTGTCCATGATGATGGTCAACAACGAGACGGGCGCCCACTTTGACGTGGCTAAGGTCTTTGCCGCCGCTAAGGCCAAAGACAGCCGAACCGTCACCCATTGCGATGCGGTGCAGGGGCTTCTGAAGGTGCCCTTCACCCCAGCCTCCATTCATGCCGATCTGGTTACGGTCAGTGCCCATAAGATCCACGGCCCTAAGGGCGTGGGGGCTCTCTACGTTCACCCCGACATCATCAAGACCAAGCGGATCACCGCCCATCTCACGGGCGGCGGGCAGGAGTTCGGCCTGCGGTCAGGCACCGAAAATATCATGGGTATTGCGGGCTTCGGGGCGGCTGCCCAGGCGGGCCTTGCCTCCCGTGGAGAGGATCAGGCCAAGATGGTCGCCCTCCGTGACCGTCTGGAAGGGAAGCTTCGGGACATGGGGGTTCAAATGAATATCCCCGCAGGGGATCGCGCGCCCCATATCCTGAACCTCACCCTCCCCTCCATCAAGTCCCAGACCATGTTGAACTACCTGTCCGCCCAGGGGATCTGTGTCTCCAGCGGCTCGGCCTGCTCCTCCCACTCGGTGAGGATCAGTCCCTCCCTCGCCGCTTTCGGTCTGACCGCCCACGAGGCGGATTGCTCCCTGCGAGTCAGCTTCTCGGCGCACAACACCGAGGAGGAAGTGGATAAGCTCTGCGAGGCTTTGGGGAAGGGAATTTCCACCCTCGTGCGGATCCGGAAATGAATATTGGTCAATAGTATCAAAAAAACACCATAAAAACCATTGAAAATTCCCAAAAAACTTTTGAAAAGCCCTTGACAAATGCTCCTGCGTGTGGTATAATCTGTAAAGCAAATTGCTTTACACCTTCACAAGCAGGAGCATTCCTATGTTTGAAAAGAATTTAGAGATCGGCTACCTGCTGGATTTCTATGGCGACATTCTCCCCGAGCGTCGACGGGACATACTGGATCTGTACTACAACGACGACCTGTCCCTGTCCGAGATCGCCGAGCAGATGGGTATCACCCGCCAAGCCGTGCGGGATAGCATCAAGAAGACCGAGCAAGAACTTTTCTTCTATGAGGAGAAGCTGGGGCTTCGCCGCCGCTTCACCGAGGCTGAGTCCCGTGTGGGTAAGGCCATTTCCCTCTGCAAAGCCGCGGGAGATACACTCCCCCCCGCCCTCGCCGAGGAGCTGGAGGCTATCCGCCGAGTTGTTTCCTTAGACTGATTTTCCCACCCATTCGTATATTCACCCCCTCCACCTTCCTGATGAAAGGAGGAAATCCAATGTTTCAGAGTCTCAGCGAAAAGCTGGAACAGGCTTTCAAAAAGTTCCGCAATAAAGGAACTCTGACCGAGGCCGACGTCAAGGCCGGTATGCGCGAGATCAAGCTCGCATTGCTGGAGGCCGACGTAAACTTCAAGGTCGTCAAGGACTTCATCAAGATCGTTTCCGAGCGTGCCGTTGGTGCAGAGGTTATGGAATCTCTGCTCCCCGGTCAGCAGGTCGTTAAGATCGTCAACGAGGAGCTGACCCGTCTTATGGGCGGCTCTCAAGCCAAGCTGGAGATCAGCTCCAAGCCCCCCACAGTCATCATGATGGTGGGTCTGCAGGGCGCAGGTAAGACCACCCACGCAGGTAAGCTGGCAGGCATGTATAAGAAGCAGGGCAAGCGCCCCCTCCTGGTGGCCTGTGACGTGTACCGTCCCGCCGCCATCAAGCAGCTGGAGGTGTTGGGCGAGCGACTGGAGATCCCCGTTTTCCAGATGGGAGACAAGGAAAGCCCCGTCAAGATCGCCCGTGAGGGCATTAGGCTCGCCGAGCAGAAGGGCTACGACATGGTCTTCGTGGATACCGCAGGACGCCTGCAGATCGACGAGGAGCTGATGGCCGAGCTGGTCAACATCAAGGAAGCGGTGCATCCTACCGAGATCCTACTCACGGTGGACGCCATGATCGGACAGGAGTCGGTCAATGTGGCCGAGACCTTCAACAATATGCTGGACATCACCGGCGTCATCCTCACCAAGCTGGATGGCGATACCCGAGGCGGCGCGGCTCTGTCCATCCGCTACGTGACGGGTAAGCCCATCAAGTTCATCGGTGTGGGTGAAAAGCTGGACGCCATCGAGCCCTTCCACCCCGACCGCATGGCGGGTCGAATCCTGGGCATGGGCGACGTCCTGACCCTCATTGATAAGGCGCAGCAGCAGTTCGACGAGAAGAAGGCCGCCGAGCTGGAGCAGAAGATCCGTCAATCCACCTTCACGTTGGATGATTATCTGGCCCAGTTCGATCAGCTCAAGAGCATGGGCAATCTGGAGCAGCTGGCGGGTATGATCCCCGGCATGAAGCCCGGCGCCCTCAAGGACGCCCAGGTGGACGAGAAGGC
>JAFXJW010000155.1 GCA_017532045.1 Clostridia bacterium
CACCGAGGAGCTGATCCACGAGACCATCTACAAGCAGATCATGCAGATCAACCGCCGTCTGCCCAGCTTTAAGCAGATGAAGGCCCTGGAGATCCGTCCCACCGAGTTCGAGAAGACCACCTCCAAGAAGATCAAGAGACATCTGGTAAAATAAGGGGAACGATTTGGGGGAACTTCTTACAAGAAGTTCCCCCAAAACCCCCTCAAGAATCTTTAAAAAAGGAGTTGGAGATCAGGATGAGATGCCAGCCCATTGGATTATATGTACACATCCCCTTCTGTCGGAGCAAGTGTCCCTACTGTGATTTCTGCTCCCTGCCCCGCCCCTCTAAGGAGCTGATGGAGGCCTATGCCCGTGAGCTTTCTCGTCGCATCCGGCGGGCGGGAAATCACTACCGAGGGGACAGCGAGGCCGATGGCCGTGTTCCCGTGGATACCGTATATTTCGGGGGCGGTACGCCCTCCCTGTTGCCTCCCCATTGCTTTGATGAGCTGATGGAGGCCGTCCGAGAGGCCTTCTGTATTCTCCCCGATGCCGAGATCACGGCGGAGGCCAATCCCGCCACCCTGTTTGCCGAGATGGCGGAGGTGTGGGCAAAATGCGGCGTAAACCGTGTGAGCTTGGGGGCGCAATCCGCTCAGGAGGCTGAGCTGAAGGCGCTGGGACGGCTTCATCGCTGGGATGACGTGGAGGAGACGGTAGGGCTGCTTCGGGACGTGGGTATTGACAATATCAATCTGGATTTCATGCTGGGTATTCCCCACCAGACACCCGCGAGCCTGGCGGACACCCTGACCCGTGCCTTGGGATTGAACCCCACTCACCTGTCTGCCTACACCCTCATGCTGGAGGAGGGAACGCCCTTTTACCGCCGCGGGCGGATGGGGCTGGGACTTCCCGCCGACGAGGACACCGCCGACGAGCAGGCGATCTCCCTATGGGAGCAGGCTTGCGCCCTTTTGGGAGAGGCGGGATACGAGCATTACGAGATCTCCAATTTTGCCCGCGAGGGCTTCCGCTCCCGCCACAATCTCCACACGTGGCAATGCCGCGACTATCTGGGTCTTGGTGTGGCCGCTCACTCCTGTATGGATGGGGTGCGGTTTGGTCAATCGAGTGACATAGAAGGATTTTTGGCAGGGAAGGACATCGCCGAGTTTACAGAGGTACTGACCAAGGAGGATGAGGTGGCCGAGTTCATCATGCTGGGGCTGCGCCTTTCCGACGGTATCGACGAGACGGAATTTTTCTCCCGATTCGGAGTGGATTTTTGGCATACATACGGCCCTCTCTGCATACCCTTTATTGAGAAGGGTCTGATGGCTCGTGAGGGTGGGCGGGTACGCCTCACCGAGGCGGGATTTCCCGTTAGCAATACCATTTTAGCTGAGCTGATCTGACCGCCCGAGACGGGAGGGTCTTCTTGGGGATCGCAATATACCAAAGACGCAAAAAACATAGCCAACCCCGTTGACAATAGCGGGGTTTTGGTGTATAATAAGCATGTAAAGTAAATTCAAGGGCGGGGGCAGAGTCCACTGCAGGAAGGAAAAACCATGGATGAGAAGGAATTTCAGAGTGAATACTATACGTTGACCGACGAAGAGGGCAACGAGCTTCAGTTTGAGGTCATCGGCTCTGCCGAGATCAACGGCACTATGTACTACGCCATGATCCCCGTGGACGATCAGCCTGAGGAAGAGGACGTATACGAGTACGTGATCCTCAAGGCCGAGAAGGATGAGGACGGCGAGGACGTGCTGGTCACCATCGATGACGACGACGAGTTCGACGACGTGGCTGACTATTTCGACGATATGCTCTCCGACGAGGCCGATTACGACCTGAATAACGACGAGAAGTAATTCTCAAAAACTCCTGCGGGGTGCGTGATATGCAGATATTGTGACCCACATCTGATTAAAGGAGATCGACTCACGGGGTGGTTTGCAGACCTCCCACTATCCTCCATCGGTTGACTTGTCCCGAGGGATAGCTGGACGCTGGGAGCAGTAAAGCCGCGGATAGATCACCGCCCTGGCAAAACAGGGTTCCGAATGCTGTGTACACGGCCTTGCGGGGTTATTATGAAAACACGAAGGACAGATCCTTCGCAAACGAAAAGGACATCCCAGGGCGGGATGTCCTTTTCGCGTATGATCGAGGGATCAGAATTTGAGATCCACGTCCACGGGCATCCCCGTGCGGTCAGGCTCAAAGTACATTTCCAGCTTACAGCCGTCGTCCACCGGCTTGTTGGTGATGTGGTCGCATTTGCACCAGACTCGGTTGAGGCGGTTGTCCCCCACGATGCCCATGATCTGGTCGATGAGGTGGATGCCCCGATCCGGAATCATGCCGCCGTAACCGATAATGGCTGCGTTCTTTTTTGCCATGATGGAATTCCTTTCCCCTTGAGGCTCGAGGGGCTATTTCGCCATTCTCCGCACCTCTGTGCCGAGAGGTCTTCCCTCACGGTAGGCGGTGATCACCCGATCCACCTCTCGGGGAGATTCCACGGTGAAGAGGAAGTGGTGGTGAAAGAGGTGGGTACGGGACAGCTCCTCCCCTCGGTCAGACATGGCCGTGGGCAGGGAATTGCACACCAGGTTGCGGTGTCCCGTACCCATGGGGGAGTCCTCTCGGAGAACGGGGAACTCCTTACCCATGCGATCCTTCAGCCGAGCGGCGTTTTGACCACTGATCTCTCGGCAGACGGTGTCGGGCTTTTGATGGCGGTAGATCTCCCGAATGGCGCACTTTTCCAGGGTCATGAGTGGGAGTCGTCCGTAGACCACACCACCTGCGGCTGCATAGCCCTTGTCCGCCAGGGCTGTGCTAATGTCTCGCATGCGAGGCAGGGTCAGCTCGGGGGACAGGATGAGATCGGTCAGCCCCAGGGAGAGCAGGCGGGCGGCGGCGGGGGTGTTGGCGGTATTGAGACGGAGATCGCCGTGGAGGGTGACGTCACCTGTTAATCCACAGGTGGCTACCGTGTCACAGATCAGGGGCAGATGCCCGATATTCCCCACCAGAATATGGCGGATGCCTGCCTTGAGGGCGGCGGTCAGGCTCTCGCGGACGGAGTCGGCCTCCCGGTCAAAGATCACGGGGGGCATCAATACGCCTCGCTTTGCGACGGGGACGTGGGAGGGATGTTCCTTGCAGAGAGGCAGGTAGATGATGGAAAAATAATCCGTGGCAACAGGGGTGATCTGTTCGGGGGTGTAAAAGCGGGCGGTTCTGAATGGCTCGGCGGGGGTGGCATCTGTGGGGAGACCATGGGCAGAGACCAACAGAGCATCCGTCAGCTCTCGGGGGGAAAGAGGAGTATACCCGTGGGCGGGGGAGGGCATGGCGGCCATACGGGCGGTGTCCAGCGCCTCCAGAGCCTCCCTTCGCAGGGCGTTGAGGCGGGAGAGGGGAAGGGTGAGACCCTCCTCCAAATTGGTGGTGATCTCTACGGTACGGTAGGGGGTTCCGCCTGTGCGGGACAACTGCCTTTCGGCGGCATCGGGGGTTAGAGGGGTGGTTTCTGCCTTGGCAGGGGGCTCGGCCGTCACCGTGACGGCGGCATCGAGGGTGGTGTTGTCCCAACGGAACAGGGGAGCGGATGCGGTGAGGGATACGGCCTCGCCTTCTCGGAGGGTCAGTTCCATGGTCACGGGGAGATGGGGCCGGTGACGGACGGCAAGAACGGCCTTTTCGGCGGCGGCGGTGCGATCCTTGTCACCCTCGGTACGGACGCCCACCATGGAGCGATCGATCTTGCCCACCTGATAGCCGTCGGTGAATCCGCCGCGGGAGAACAGGTCGCTGAGGGCGGCCATTTCGTCGGGGGTGGCGGCACGGTTCTCGTCCAGCAGTCTGCGCCAGATGGCGGTGACACCGCTGACGTAGCCCGGAGACTTCATACGTCCCTCGATCTTGAGGGAGGAGACCCCTGCGTCGATCAGGGCAAGGACGTGCCCTGCCAAGGAAAGATCCTTCAGGGATAGGGGATAGCTCTCGTTTTCGGGATCGGGGGAGCGGCGGTCGGCTCTTCTGTCGGGGTATCTGTCCTTGGGGGAGGGACGGGTCTGCCCTCTTCGGCCTTCCCGAGAGGAGGAGCAACCCTCGCAGGCGTAGGGGAGGCGGCAGGGCTGGGCGCACTCGCCGCGGTTGCCGCTTCGTCCGCCGACTACCGAGGAGAACAGGCACTGCCCCGAGTGGCTGACGCACAGAGCGCCGTGGATAAAGACCTCCACCTCCAGGGGATTGTTGGCTACGGCGGCGGCCAGATCGGGAAGGCCGGTCTCACGGGCGATAACAAAGCGGGAAAAGCCAAAATTCGCCAGAACCTGCCCCACCAAGGCGTTGTGCCCCGAGAGCTGAGTGCTGGCGTGAAGAGGAAGTTCCGGAAGGGAAGCGCGGATGAGGGCGGCGGCGCCCAGATCGGCCATGATGAGGGCGTCTACCCCGGCCACGGCGGCCTCGTAGGCGGCCTCCAGAGCATCGGACAGCTCCCGATCCCAGACCAACGTGTTGAGGGTCAGGTAGACACGGCTGCCCATGCGGTGGGCGAGGGTGACGGCCTCTCGCAGGGCAACCGAGTCAAAATTATGGGCGTTCATGCGGGCGTTGAAGCGACTGCCGCCCAGATAGATGGCGTCAGCCCCCGCAGAAACGGCGGCCTCCAGCGCCTCCGGCGAGCCGGCGGGAGCCAGTAGCTCGGGGAGGCGGAGAGCCTTGTTAGGCATGGTCATGGTAGCAGAGGGGTCAGTCTACGTCGCCGAAGGAAAGCTGCTCGAACATAGAGCCTACACGGGAGGGGCGCTTGGGCTCCTCGGCAGGGGCGCTCACAGGCTCTGCGGCGGGGGCTACCTCACTCTGGGCATCGGCCACTCGGGACAAAAACTCGGTGGGGGAGATGGGCTGGGGAGAGGCGGGAATGCTGTCGGGAGTCAACAGAGAGCGCAGAACCTCGTTCTCGTTGCGCAGACGATCCAGCTCTGCGATCAGCTCGGCGTTGCGATCCTTGAGGTTGTCCAGCACCACGCCGTACTTGGCGCACTTGTCCTCCAGCTCGTTTGCTCTGTCGGTAAGGCAGATGCGATCCGCCACAGCCTCCAGAGCGCAGAGGAGAGCGGCCTCGGTCTTGGGGCAACGGCTCTTCAGGTAGATCTCCCGCATCTTGCGGTCCAGGATCCCGCCAATCTTGGCGACCTCCTCGGGGGGAGCGTCGGAGATGACGCTGATCTGCAGGTCGGCGATGTTCAGGGTGTACTTCTGCTTCATGGTGTCCATCCTTCCTGTTCGCCGTCCTTTTGCACAAAAATTGCCAAAGGACGGCAGAAAATACAAAATGTACTTGAAATTCTCGGGGTTTGGGAGTATAATAAGGGCAATACCTCCCATTACCTTTATTATAATACAAAACTTGCGTATTGAAAAGGGCTTTTTGGTAAATTTTCTTGGAAAGTGATAAATTTTTTATGAGTATGCTTCAAAACAGCCGTCGGATCGTGGTGAAGGTGGGTACGTCCACCCTGACCCATGCAACGGGGGCCTTGAATATTCGTCGCATCGGGGACATGGTGCGGGTCTTGTCGGACTTTAAGAACGCAGGGAAGGAGATCGTGCTGGTCTCCTCGGGAGCAGTCTCGGCGGGAGTCGCTAAGGTAGGCGCCGCCAGACCCTCCACCATTGCCGAGAAGCAGGCTATGGCAGCCATCGGTCAGAGCGAGCTGATGCGGCTCTATGACGGCCTCTTCTCTCTTTACGGCCATACAGTGGCCCAGGTGCTTTTGACCCGTGACGTGCTGGATAACCCCGCCCGTCGCGCGCTGGCGGAGAATACCTTTGAGTCTCTGCTGTCTATGGGCTGTGTGCCCATCGTAAACGAGAACGACCCCGTCTCCACCGACGAGCTGACCAAGTTTGGTGGCAACGACATTCTTTCTGCCTACGTGGCTAAGGTTTGTCATGCCGACGTGCTGATCAATCTGTCCGACGTGGACGGCTTGTACGATAAAGATCCCCGTAGGCACCCCGATGCCACCCTGATCGAGAAGGTGGAATCCCTGTCCGATGCCCTGATGGCCGCCGCAGGCGGCGCAGGCACCGAGCGAGGTACGGGAGGTATGGAGGCCAAGCTTCGTGCCGCCGCCCTTTCCACCGAGGCGGGCATCCCCATGTTCATCATGAACGGCCACGATCCCGAAATTCTCTACCGTTTGATGGACGGAGAGCGGGTGGGAACCTACTTTTCCGTCTAAAGGTAAAGAGCGGTCCGCCTGCTGTGTGAGCGGCTGCGCCGAGGGTCGCAGGTCGACCCTACAAACCAATCTACGAAAGGAGACCTCACCATGCCTGCTTACATATGCGTGACCCACGCTTTGTCCCGTCGGGAGGAGACCGACGTTTTCTGTCGGGGACTTTCCCGCTTTGGCTTCCGCTTTGTCTGCATTCACGAGCAGACTGCCCCTCAGCACCGAGAGGAGACCATGGCCGAGGCCTCCCTTTTGATCGCACTTACCTGTCCCGCCGCCGAGGCGGCTGAGGCCGTGGCGTCGGATATTCGCCGCGCCATGGGGCGGGGAATGCCGGTTCTTTGCGTCAGCATGGGGGAGAACGGGCTGGATGAGCGATTCTGCTCCCCCGAGGGTGGCGCTATCCTGATTCCGGCTCCTGCCGCCGAGGCCATGGATCGCCGTACTGTGTCCTTGTTCATTCACCGCCTTTTCATCCGTCACCTGTCCCGATTGCCCGAGTGCTTTTCCCTGGTTCGCTGCGTGGAGGATGCCCACGGAAGAGCCGTGGCCGCTGCCGTGGCCGCCTACGGAGGGGACGTGGATGCCTGCTACGCATTGGGTCGGGCTTACGAGGAGGGAGACGGTGTGCCTCAACTGGAGGTGGAGGCCGCTCGTTGGATCTCTCTGGCCGCCGAGGGCGGCATTTCGGATGCCCGTGTCCGCCTGGGAGAGATGTACCTGGCGGGACGGGGTACCCAGCGAAATCCCGAGGCCGCCTTCCGTCTTTTTGAGGAAGCGGCTGTGGCGGGAGAGATGCGGGGCGAATACTGTAAGGGTATTTGCTACCTGCGGGGACTGGGTGTCCTGAAGGATACCGAGAGAGCCTGCGAGTGCTTGCAGAGGGCGGCCGACGGTGGGTATGCCCCGGCGGCCTATCAGCTTGGTCTGCTTTACAAAAATGGGGAGGGAATTTCCTCTGTCGACGGAAAAGGACGGCACCGCCGTGCGGTTGCTCTGATCTATGCCGCCTGCGTGCAGGAGACTCAAGACTCGGAAGTCTACAGTCTGCCTCCCGCATCCCTGCTGGGGACTCGCACGGGGGAGGCGGTCACCTGCGTGACCATGCGTCAGATGCGCCGCACCCGTCTTAAGGATGCCTTGGCCGCAACCGTCCACGCAGGAGGAGCGGTTTCCTTGACCGCCGGAGCCTTTGGAAGAAACCGTGTGGCTCGGATCGGCCTTTCGGAGGAGGATTGGGTCTTCGATGCGACGGAAGGCGAGGCTACGATGCGATCCTCGGTGGAGGATGCAGATCCCACCGCCGTGATCCCTGCCTTTTCAGTGGTTGACGCCGCCCTGACCCTGGGACGCTTGCTGGCAGAGGGTGCGCCCTCGGAGGGTGTTCTTCCTCATCCTACCGCCGCATTGGCGTGGTACCGCTACGCTATCCGAGGGGGAAGCGCCGCCGCCATGTATGAGATGGGTGACGTGTACCGTCGGGGATACGGCATTCCTGCCGATCTGAGGCGTGCCTTTTCTTTGTTCCGTGCCGCCGCCTCCCGAGGGGACGGGCGAGGTCTGTTCGCCTTGGGCGTTTGCTACGAGCAGGGTCTGGGTGTTGAGCCCGATCCCCGCCGTGCCTTTTTGAGCTACGAGCAGGCCGCCCAAGCGGGCTACGTCCCCGCTGAGAACAATTTGGGCGGATGCTATGAATACGGCTTGGGTGTGGTACGGGATATGACCGCCGCCACGGAATGGTATGCTCGAGCCGCCGCCGCAGGTCTTCCCGAGGCCGCCTGCCGCCTGGGTCTGTGCTACGAGTACGGTCGGGGTGTTCGCCCCGATATGGCCAAGGCCATCCATTTCTATGAGACCGCCGTGGAGAAGGGTGATCCCCACGCCGCCTACCGCTTAGGGTTGTGCTACGACCGTGGCGCTTGCGTGGGAGAATATGGCCGTCCCGCCACAGATGACGGGGCTGCCGACTCTGCCTCTCGTCTCACGGACCGTCGGGAGATGACGGATATTCCTGCTCCCGACTACCGAAGCGCCGTGCGCCTCTTTGAACAAGCCGCCGAGGGTGGTGTGGCAGACGCCGCATACGCCTTGGCCCTGTGCTACGCTCGTGGACGGGGTGTGCGACGGGACGAGGAGAAGTGTCTGTCCTATATGAATCGCGCCGCGGACGGCGGATGCATTCCCGCTTGCTATAGTTTGGGTCTTTACCATTTGGAGGGTAAAACCCTTGTTCGAAATACAACCCGCGCCGTGAGCCGCTTTGCCGATGCCGCTACCCTGTGGGAGAGTGGTGTGGATGCCGCTCGACGGGAGCCTGCTCCCTCGGGTATTCTGGCTCTGGCGGGGCTGACGCCCCGTGAGGCCGCAGGAGCCGCCCTGTATATGCTGGGCTACTGTACCCTGTACGGTATGGGGGATAGCGTGAGTCCCGCCGTGGTGTCCTACGGACGGGAGTTGAGCCGGGCCGAGCGGGTCGAGCTGGCCGCAGTCTACCTTGAAAAGGCCGCCCGAGCCGACCACGTGGGGGCTTTGACCGCCCTGGGCGATCTGTACGCCTACGGTCTCCGCGCCCCTGCCGCCGCCTCTGCCGAGGACGAGGCTCTGCGCTACTATATGGAGGCCGTTCGTGTGGCCGAGGCAAGGGAATACTTGTCCGATGCCTCTACTGACAGTCCCATTGATGCGCTGATGAGCCTGGTGGAGCGCTTCATAAAAGCGGCGGATGCCGCTACTGCCGAGGGCGACGAGGGTGCGGCCGAGCTGGCGCGAGTCCGTATGTGGCGGACACTGGCCGCCGCCTCGGAGGAGGGAAGTCTGGATGCTTCCGCATACATGGCCGCCTGCGCTTACCACGGCTACGGCACTCCGCAAAACTTCAATACCGCCCGATGGTTCCTGGACAAGGCTGCCCACGCAGGGGAGGGTCGTGTGACCGCCTCTCTGTGGCTGGGAGATCTGTATGCTACGGGCAAGGAGGGAGACCCTTCTCCCGCCATGGCCGATGAGGCGTACCTTCGTGCTATCTCTCTGCCCGAGACCCTGTCCGAGTGCGGTGCCTACACCCTCCGTGAGCGTCGGAATGCTCGGGCCAAGAGGGATCGGGAGGCTCGTGCCGAGGCGTATTACCGTTTGGCCACCCTGCGCGCCGTGCATTTTTCCGACGGCGGGGACGTGCGTGAATCCTTCCCCTATTTGGCGCAGGCCGTCCTTATGGGGCATGCCGCTGCCCGTGCCGATCTGGCTCGCATGTATGCGTTTGAATCTACATACGTGGAGGCCACGTCTCCCAAACGGAGAAGGACGGCAAGGAAACGGGCCACGCCTGCCGGTCTGTATGCCCGCTTCCGTCTGAGGAGACGGGAAGGCGGATCGGTCACCTCTCGCTGTACCCGTGTCGGTCGCTCCCACGAGGGCTGGATGAATGATTACTATACCGCTCTTTGGCTGGAGCCTGTTTTCTTCTCCCTGCATATGCGGGCGACGTCCGTTCCTTTGGATCGCCCCGAGTACGTGTCGGCGGAGGTGACTCCCTCCATGACCTCCGCCGCCTTGAATTATCTGGGAGACTGTCTGTTCTACGGCAAGGGGCTTCCCGAGGATCATACCGCCGCCGTGGCGTGCTATCGTGAGGCGGCTGATATGCGTGTTCCTGCTGTCCGAGGTCAAAGCGCTCCTATAGGGCAGGCGTGGGCGCAGTACAGCTACGGCTGGTGCTTGCTCCATGGAACGGGTGTTCGTGAGGATTCCCGTGCCGCTGTTCGCTACTTCACCCGTGCCGCTAAGACCCACGCCGAGGCCTGCTACGCCTTGGGTACATGCTACGAGAATGGCATCGGAGTGGACTCCACCGATCCTGTGGAGGCTTATAAGTTCTACCGCAAGGCCATGAAGCTGGGGTATCGTAAGGCCGAGGGCAAAGTGAAGGCTCTCGAGAAGATGCTCAAGGACATGGCGTAAGGGCTCTCCTCGGAGCAGCTCAATATTTCACCAAGAAAGGAGGCTTTCGCATAGGCGAAAGCCATGGTCAATACAATGAAAATTACGGTAATCGGCTGCGGCCGTTGGGGGTCTCTCATTACGTGGTATCTGTCCTCCCGCAAGGGACACGACGTGACCCTGTACGGGTTGACGGACGCTCCTCAAATGCAACGCTTCCTGGCGGAGCGGCGAAACGATCTTTTGACTCTGCCCGATTCGGTGGCTCTGTCCACCAACCTCTCCGAGTGTCTGACTCCTGACTGTGAGACCGTGATCATTTCCATAGGCGCTCAGGGTCTGCGAGGACTTATGGAAGAGCTTTCAGCTTACGATCTGAGTGGGAAAACCGTGGTCCTGTGTATGAAGGGCATCGAGGCTGCCACGGGCAAGCGACTGACCGAGGTGGTGGCCGAGTATCTGCCCGAGTCAGTTGGCGTGGCCGTGTGGGTTGGCCCAGGTCACGTGCAGGAGTTCTATGCGGGGGTGCCTAACTGCATGGTCATTGACTCGGAGGACGAGTCCGTCAAGCGCCGTTTGGTGGAGGCCTTCTCGGGAGACATCATCCGTTTCTACTACGGAACGGACTTGATCGGCAGCGAGATCGGCGCAGCCTCTAAGAACGTCATCGGTATTGCCGCCGGTATGCTGGATGGCGCAGGCTTGTCCGCTCTTAAGGGAGCCCTTATGGCTCGCGGTACCCGTGAGATCGCCCGTTTGATCGCCGCTATGGGTGGAAACGAGCTTTCTGCCTACGGCCTTTGCCATTTGGGAGATTACGAGGCTACTGTGTTTTCCAAATATTCCCACAACCGTGCCTTCGGCGAGGCATTCGTGAAGGGAGAGCCCTACACAGCTCTGGCGGAGGGCTATGCCACGGCTCGGGCTCTGGTGCTGTTGAGTCGCACCTACGCCGTTGACTTGCCCATTTGCACGGTGGTCTACCGCATTCTCTACGAGGGGAAGGATCCCCGAGAGGAGCTTGAGGCCCTATTCTCACGGGCGCTGAAAACCGAGTTTTATGTATAACTGAAAACACCGCCCCTGCAGGTTTTCCTGCGAGGGCGGCTTTTTTGCGGTGTCCGATTATCTTGCGATACCGTTGTTCCTCGCCGTCAAAGGGTGACGGGGAGGGAATCAGTGCATCATGCGGGGAAGGACGCTGCGGCCCTTGGGTCCGCTTTCGGTGCCGGCGGGAGGATCGCCGGCGGTCTCGTTGGTATCAACCGTGCCTGCATCGGGATCGAGAGGTCGGGTCGTAGTTGCTTCGGTGCTGTTGGTTTCCGTTGCGGGGGTTGTAACCGTGGTGGTGACTGTTGTATCGCCGGGGGTCTGGTTGTTGCCTCGCGTGCAGGCTACCGTACCCATCAGAATAGCAGACAGTGCCAGCGCAGAGAGACTCCACGCAGCCGCCCGCTTCATGTGTTGAATGGCTTTCATCCTATAACCATACCTTTCGGGCAGGGGAGTCTCCTCTGCCTTTTTTTGTGCCTCCTCGGGAGGGTGTCCCGAGGAGGAGAGTCACAGTCCGCCTGCTTACGTGGCTCACGGCGGGATGCTGTGACCCATATAAGTAGCGTTTACGGTTTGATAATGATGGCTTTCAAAACGAGCACAGCGGGTTTTGAGAGGCCGTCGTTTTGACCGTTGACATGTGTCCCTGTGGATAGTGTGGACGGCTCAGCGACAGAATATAAATGGAAAAATTTGGGTTTATCGGGGAGATGGGATTCTGTACTTTTCTTTCCGTGGCGAAAGAAAAGTACCAAAAGAATCGCCACTTAAGGAAAGTACCCGGGTACTTTCCTTAAGAATCCTATCCCCTGTCCGGCGCGCCCTTTTGC
>JAFXJW010000156.1 GCA_017532045.1 Clostridia bacterium
CTCCTTCCTGATGCTGGCTATGCTGGGCCTGTTCGGTAATCCCGAGCATCTGACCACCCTGCCCGTGGCCGCAGGCGCCTACTACCTCATGGCTTCTCTGCCCATCGCTCTGGCCGGCTACTTCTCTGCCGTCCGTCAGGGCCGCGTGTCTGCCTCGGGTATCAATCTGCTGTCCAAGCGTCCCGGCGAGCTGGGTAAGGCCATCACCTCCTCTGCTCTGGTGGAGACCTACGCCATCTTCGCCCTGCTCATCACCCTCCTGCTGGTCGCCTTCTCTCCCTTCAAGGCTTGATCGGACAAAACAGCCGTTTGACTACGTAAGGAAGGGAATTTACCATGACCGGACTGGAAAAAGTGATCGGCAAGATCATTGCCGACGCCGAGGCCGACGCCAGAGTCATTCTGGATAAGGCGCAGGCGGAATGCGAGGCCGTCAAGGCAAAGTACGCCGCTGAGACCGAGGCCGAGATCGAGAAGCTGACGGATGAGTGTGACCGTGAATGTCAGGCTCTCATCATCCGCGCCCGCTCCTCGGCGGCTATGGCTAAGCGAAACGCCATCCTGGAGGCTCGCGCCAAGCTGATCGACGAGGCCTACGCCTCTGCCGAAAAGATCATCCGCAACATGAACGGCGAGCAGTATCTGGAGCTTCTCCATAAGATGCTCCGCTCTTCCATGAAGAATCAGCTGGAGGGAGAGGCCGAGAGCCTCCGCCTCTACGGGGAGGATATTTCTCCCGACGCCTACGAGGTGGTGCTGAATAGCCGAGACCGTGATACCTACGGTGAGAAGCTGTTGGCCGCCTACCGCGCGGGCTATGGCTCCCGTCTCGCTCCTGCCGTTTTGGCTAAGGTTCGTCTTGCCTCGGATATTGCCTCCATTGACGGCGGCATCATCCTGCGTTGCGGCCCTGTGGAGACCAACTGCTCTCTGGCTATGCTCATGGCCGAGAACCGCCGCGAGACCGAGGCCAGAGTCAGCCGCATTCTCTTCGGGGATGCGAACTGAGGGCACAAGGGCACCGAAAATCCCATAAGGGAGATAGAACATGAAGAAATTACAACCCACCGAATACACCTATGCTTCGGCACGTATTCGTTCTCTTGAAAACCGCATCGTGGGGCGGGAGCGGATGGAGATTCTCATAGAATCCCGTTCCGTGGAGGAGGCTTTGGATCGCCTGGCCGAGTACGGTTACGCGCCCTCCGAGGAGGATGCCGCCGTGACGGCGGAAAAGGCTGCCTCGGCCACCCGTGAGGCCATACTGCTCTCGGTACTGGGAGAGGCCTTCCGTGAGGTGGAGCAGGCTGTGCCCGATCCCACCGTTTTCCGTTACCTCCGCTACCCCTACGATTGTAACAATATCAAGGCCGCCATCAAGTGCGCAGTCCGCGGCATCCCCGCAGATGACCTGCTCTTTGATTTCGGCACGGTTCCCGCAGATCGGGTGGAGACCCTTTTGCGGGAAGGGAAGTATAAGGAATTCCCCCCTGCCATGGCCGCCGCCATTTCCGAGGCTAAGGACGCATACCACCGCACGGCTGACCCCCGTCGCATCGACACGGTGCTGGACAAGGCTTGCTACGCCGATATGCTGGCCGCCGCCGAGGACACGGGAGAGGAGATATTGCTCTCCTGGGTCAAGGCCAAGATCGACCTGACCAATATTCTTACCACCCTGCGCATCCTGCGGATGGGCATGGGTAGCTTGGGAAGCGCCTTCCTGGAGGAGACCTTGATCGGTGGAGGTACCTTGGAGTCCTCTTTCTTCACCAAGGCCTACGACGAGGGAGAGGCCCGTCTGTGGGAGTCCCTGTACCCCACGGCCTATTACCGTCTGGCCTTCGTGGAGGGTGATCCCCGTCCCCTGTCGGCTGTGGAGAAGGCCTGTGACGACCTGTATATGACCCTTGTCAAAGAGGGCGCGCGGATCCCCTTCGGCGCTCCCGTGGCGGGAGGCTACCTCATCGGCTGTGAGACGGCTGTGAAGAATATCCGCATCGTGTTGGCCGCCAAGGAGGCGGGACTGGACACGAGCGTTCTGCGAGAAAGGGTACGGTTGAGTTATGTATAAGATCGGTATCATTGGCGAGCGGGACAGCGCGATGGGCTTCATGGCTATTGGGTTTGCGGTTCACGAGGCATCCGACGCCGAATCCGCCGCAAGGATCCTCCACACTCTGGCCAAGGACGAGTCCTACGCCATCATTTTCATCGTGGAAAACTACGCCAAAGCTATCCCCGAGGACATCGCCCGCTACAAGGATATGCCCCTCCCCGCCGTGATCTCCATCCCCGGCAGAGCCGGCTCGGATGGCTCGGGCATGGCTGCCATCAAGTCCGCCGTGGAGCGGGCCGTTGGCGCGGATATATTGTTTAAGGAGTAAGAACTTCAGGGCTCTGCCCTGGACCCGCCAAAGAACCTTTTTGCAAAAAGGTTCTTTGGAATCTCCAAAAAACTTAAAAGCATTTCGTATGAAAATAGTTCTTTGATTCCGAGGCTTATTGCAAGAAGGCTTCGGGGGAGTTGGGGGCGATGCCCCGAGGCTCTTATCTATATCGTTAAGGAGCAATTACAATGGTAGAAGGAAAGATTTTGAAGGTGTCCGGCCCTCTGGTCATTGCCGAGGGTATGCGGAACGCCAATATGTTCGACGTGGTGCGCGTGGGCGACGCCCGTCTCATCGGTGAGATCATCGAGATGCACGGTGACCGTGCCTCCATCGAGGTCTACGAGGAGACCGCAGGACTGGGTCGTGGCGACAAGGTGGTATCCACCGGTGCGCCCCTGTCCGTAGAGCTGGGTCCCGGCCTGCTCACCTCCATTTACGACGGTATCCAGAGACCTCTGGAGGCCATGCGTGAGAAGTACGGCTCCAACATCATCAAGGGCATCGACGAACCCGCCTTGAGCCGTGAGAAGCTGTGGCATTTTGAGGCCAAGCTGGGCTACGGCGATACCGTTTCGGCAGGCGACGTCTACGGTACGGTGCAGGAGTCGGAGGTCATCACCCACAAGATCATGTGCCCTCCCGGCAAGAAGGGCACCGTCATGGAGCTGTATACGGGTGATTTCAAGGTCACCGACCGCATCGGTAAGCTCAAGCTGGAGGACGGCACCATTGAGGACATCATGCTGGTACAGAAGTGGCCGGTACGAAAGTCCCGTCCCTACAAGCAGAAGCTGCCCCCTGCCGAGCCTATGATCACGGGTCAGCGCCCCATTGACGCCCTGTTTCCCATCGCCAAGGGCGGTACTGCCTGCGTCCCCGGCCCCTTCGGCTCGGGTAAGACGGTGGTACAGCACCAGCTGGCCAAGTGGAGCGACGTGGATCTGGTGGTCTATATCGGTTGCGGTGAGCGCGGCAACGAGATGACCGACGTTCTCCGTGAGTTCCCCGAGCTGACCGACCCCCGCACGGGCAAGTCCCTCATGGAGCGCACCGTGCTGATCGCCAATACCTCGGATATGCCCGTGGCCGCCCGTGAGGCGTCCATCTACACGGGTATCACCATCGCCGAGTACTACCGTGACATGGGTTACTCCGTAGCGGTGATCGCCGACTCCACCTCCCGCTGGGCCGAGGCTCTCCGTGAGATGTCGGGTCGACTGGAGGAGATGCCCGGTGAGGAGGGTTATCCCGCATACCTCACCTCCCGTTTGGCGCAGTTCTACGAGCGCGCGGGTCAGGTGGTTTGTCTGGGCTCCGACGGCCGCATGGGCGCTCTGTCCGCCATCGGTGCCGTGTCTCCTCAGGGCGGTGATATTTCCGAGCCCGTGACCCAGGCTACCCTGCGTATCGTCAAGGTTTTCTGGGGTCTGGACTCCTCCCTGGCCTACCGCCGCCATTTCCCCGCCATCAACTGGCTGAATTCCTATTCCCTCTACCGCGACCGTCTGGAGCCCTGGTTCGCCGAGCACGTCTCCCCCAAGTGGATGGAGTACACAGGCCGCTGCCTCAAGACCCTCCAGGTGGAGGATTCCCTCAACGAGATCGTTAAGCTGGTGGGTATGGATGCCCTCTCCGCCGAGGACCGCCTGACCCTGGAGTCCGCC
>JAFXJW010000157.1 GCA_017532045.1 Clostridia bacterium
GCAAAAGGGCGCGCCGGACAGGGGATAGGATTCTTAAGGAAAGTACCCGGGTACTTTCCTTAAGTGGCGATTCTTTTGGTACTTTTCTTTCGCCACGGAAAGAAAAGTACAGAATCCCATCTCCCCGATAAACCCAAATTTGAAGCTGGTGTCAAGTGTTTGGGAAAGCCCTTCCACGATTGCGTGGGAAGGCATAATTTGTGTCATCACATCCTGTGGGCGGGGAACGGGGAAGCATTGCGCAAGGAGGAAAATCCCCTGGATTTGTAAATTCTTGTCAAATTTTTGGATAGAACTTGACAGGCCGAGGAAAATACCGTATAATATATTTTAAAGTGCCTTCATATAATGAAGAGGACAAGCAGAAACAATCCGTCGAGGGAGGTGACTGACCCCATGGCAACCGAGCAAGAAAAGAAGCCTGTGGCCAAGAAAAAGAATAAATCCTGGATCCGTCCCCGCCATAAGGTGATCCGAACCATTTTGTACTATACCTTGGGTACGTACTGTAAGCTCCGCTACAACGCCAAGGTGGAGAAGTTCAAGGAGTGGGAGGACAGGCCCTACTGCATTCTCCTCAACCACCAGACCCCCTTTGACCAGTTCTTCGTGGGCATGTCGGTGAAGGGAAACATCTACTATCTGGCCACCGAGGATATTTTCTCCCTGGGCTGGGTGTCCGACCTAATCCGTTGGCTCATCGCCCCCATTCCGATCAAGAAGCAGACCTCCGACGTCCGTGCCGTTATGAACTGCATCCGCGTGGCTCGGGAGGGTGGTTCTATCTGCATTGCCCCCGAGGGTAACCGCACCTACAGCGGACGCACCGAGTACATGAGCCCCGCCATTATCCCCCTGGCCAAGAAGATGGGCATGCCCATCCTGCTCTACCGTCTGGAGGGAGGCTACGGCGTTTTGCCCCGCTGGGGCGACGCGGTACGCCGAGGCAGGATGCGCTGCTACGTTTCCCGTGTGATCATGCCCGAGGAATACAAGGCTATGACCGACGAGGAGCTGTACGAGGTCGTCAAGGAGGGCCTGTACGTCAACGAGGCCTGTGTGGACGGGGAGTACCGCCACAGGAAGGCCGCCGAGTATCTGGAGAGACTGCTTTACGTCTGCCCCTATTGCGGTCTGTCTGCCTTTGAGAGCCACGGGGACACCGTGACCTGTACGGCCTGCGGCCGCAAGGCCAGATATACTCCCACCAAGGAGCTGGAGGGAGACTTCCCCTACCGTTTCGTGGCAGAATGGTACGACGCCCAGGAGGCCTTTATCAATCAACTGGACGTCACCGAGAAGGCAGAGGCTCTGTATACGGAGCGGATCAAGCTCCTTGAGGTCATCCCCTACAAGAAAAAGGTGTGTCTTGACAGGAAGGCCACCGTGGAGCTGTACGGCCACGGCATTGCCGTGAAATGGAAGGGAGAGGAGCGAGTCTTCACCTTTGAGGAGCTGCTGGCGGTCACGGTTCTGGGACGCAATAAGCTCAACATCTATTTTGACGACCGTGTGCTTCAGTTCAAGGGAGATAAGCGCTTCAACGCTATTAAGTACGTGCATCTTTTCCATCGCTATAAGAATCTGAAACGAGGTGATGAGAATGAACAATTTTTGGGACTCTGAGGTATGGGGCTGGATGATCCTCATGGCCGTCCTTCTGGGCAGCCTTCTGGTGGGAAACATCTTTAAGAAAGCCATACCCTATCTGCAACAATCCCTGATCCCCACGTCGGTTTTGGGTGGAGCCATTCTGCTCATCGTAGCCGCTGTCTATAAGGCCGTTACGGGGGACGTTATGTTCGATACCGCCGCCTTTGGCGGTAACGGAACCGCCAATCTGGAGATCATTACATATCACTCTCTCGCTCTGGGCTTTATCGCATCCTCCTTCAAGACCACGGGAGGGAAGCTGACCAAGCAGCGCTCGGTGGAGATCGTCAATACCGGCGTTACCACTGTGGCCACCTATCTCCTTCAGGGTATTGTGGGCTTCGGTATTACCATCGTGGCCGCCCTGGTCATCAGCGGGTTTTTCCCCGCAGCGGGTATCCTGCTCCCCTTCGGCTACGGTCAGGGTACGGGTCAGGCGCTGAACTACGGTAATATTTTTGAGACCGAGTATGGCTTTGTGGGCGGACGCACCTTTGGTCTGACCATCGCCGCCTTGGGCTTCCTCTCGGCAGCTATCGGCGGTGTTATTCACCTGCAGATCATGAAGCGGAGTGGCAAGCTGGTCAAGTCCAAGCGCCGTGACGGCTCTACCCATACCGACAAGGTGGAATCCTACTTTGAGATCCCCATGCAGGAGAGCATGGATAAGATGACGGTGCAGATCGCCCTCATTCTGGTGGCCTATATGCTGGCGTACCTCCTTATGCTCGGTCTTGGCAACCTGTTGCCCGGTATGCGCGCGGTGATCTACGGCTTCAACTTCCTCTTGGGCGTTCTCACGGCCACCCTTCTTAAGATCATTATGAATTTCTTGCGCAGAAAACACGTTATCCGCAAGAAGTACACCAACAACTTTCTTATGACCCGCACCAGCAACTTCTTTTTTGACCTGATGGTGGTGGCGGGCGTTGCGGCCATCCGTCTGGATCAGTTGGAAAGCTACTGGGGTATTATCCTCATTCTGGGTGCGGCCGGTCTTGTGATCACCTATGTCTACAACCGTATTGTGGCTAAGGCCCTGTTCCCCGACTACGTGGAGGAGCAGTTCCTCACCATGTTCGGTATGCTGACGGGCACCGCCTCTACGGGCGTGATCCTGCTCCGCGAGGTGGACGGCGACTTCAAGACCCCCGCCTCGGACAACATGGTCTACCAGAATTTCCCCGCCATCGTGCTGGGATTTCCCATCATGTTCCTGGCAACTCTTGCTCCCGTCAAGCCTTATTTGACGCTGGGCGTGCTGGTTGCATACTTCATTTTGTTGAATATATTCCTGTTCCGCTCCAGGATATTCAAGAAGCGGAAAAAGTAAAGGTACATAATACAAAACCGCCCTTGCGAGGTACTCGCAAGGGCGGTTTTGTATCGGGGACAGGCTTTTGCTGATTAATCCTGCCCAATGGCTTTTCGGAGCTTCTCCGCAACGGCCTTCATGGGGGCGGCGGAGACCTTGCAGATCCTGCGATCGTAGGAGAGGAGACCGTTGGTCTCGTCCTCCACGTCTGAGACTTGGGTGTAGACCGCGCCGCAAAGACCCTTCCGCGCGGCGGGAATGATCTCCTCCTCGTAGAGCTTGAGCAAGGCCGCCTCAAAGTCGGACTGCTCCCTGAAGAAGCGGTAACCGTAGGTGTGGACGGGGTTGGCCACGTGTCCTTCGGGCTTGTAGGAGTAGCCGCCGAATTCTGACAGCACCATGGGTCTGTCACCGTATTTCAGCTTCACGGGCTTGAAGTAGATATGCTCGCTGTCCACGTGGGAGTCTGCCCCCTTGAACCAGCCCGAGGCTGTGTCGATGAAGCGGGTGGAGTCCAGCGCCTTCATGCGCTCAAAGGCAGTCTGACTGTCAAACTGTCCCCAGCCCTCGTTGAAGATGGTCCAGTAGATAATGCAGGGGTGGTTGCGGAGCCGGGTTACCGTGGACTCCATGCCCTCAAAGAAGGCGGCTCTGGTGGCCTCGTCTCGGTGGAGGCGCTTGTCATTTAGCCTCTTCAGCCCCACGGTGGGGAGGGCGGTGTCTCGGATAAAGGAGTAGTGGCCGTTGTTGACCATATCCTGCATGACCAGCATGCCCAGTCGGTCGCAGTCGTAGTAGAACTGCTCGGGCTCTACCTTGATGTGCTTGCGGAGGGTGTTGAAGCCCAGCTCCTTCATGGCCAGGATGTCCTTCTCAAAGCCGTCGGGGGTGGCGGGGGTGTAGATGCCGTCGCTCCAGTAGCCCTGATCCAGAAGGGCGTGGAGGAAGTAGGGGCGGCCGTTGAGGCAGAGGCGGGGGACGCCGTCCACCGTCTTGATCTCCAAGGTGCGGAGGGCGAAGTAGGAGGAAATGCGATCCTCTCCCGCTTCCAGCGTGAACTCGTAGAGGTAGGGATCCTCGGGACACCAGTAGCGGGGGGAGGGGATCTTGACGGTGGCCTTGTTCTCGGTGAGAGGGAAGGAGAGGACATCCTCGGGGGTGGTGACGGTGAGGACTCCCTCGGTTACACCCTCGGCCGTGATGGTGGCGGTGTCTCCGTCGGTATCGACGCGGAGGGAGCGGATATAGGTCTCGGGGACGGACTCCAGCCACACCGTCTGCCAGATGCCCGACACGGGGGTGTACCACATGCCGCCTCGGTCTGCCCGCTGCTTGCCGTAGGGGAGGGTGTGGGTTTTCAGCTCGTCGGAGACCTTCACGGTCAAATCGTTTTCGGTCTGCAAATAGTCTGTCACATCAAAGGAAAACGCTTCGTAGCCTCCCTTATGACTGCCGATGGAGTGGCCGTTCAGGGAGACGGTGGCTACCTGATCCACCGCCCCGAAGTGGAGGAGAACTCTGCCCTTGGAAAAGCCCTCGGGGAGGGTGAAGACTCTGTGGTATTTCAAGGTGATGCAGTCGGAGGGGGAGATACACAGACCCGACAACAGGGATTCGGGACAGAAGGGAACGAGAATGGCTTGGTGCTCGTCGTCGTTTACGGTGACCTCCCACTCCCCGTTGAGGCAGAGGAAGGAATCCCGCTTCAATTGGGGACGGGGATAGGTATTCCACGGAATGATGGGGGGATTTGCCTGCAAGGCCTCCCCCTCGGGGGTCAAGAGGTGGAGGATCTGCTTTGCTTTACTCATGGGATTCCTCCTTGACCGTTTTACGCTTCATGATGGACAGGAGCAGGGCGAGGAACAGGCCCAGCGCGATGGCCGCAATCAGGGCGGCGAGGAAGATATTTTCGTTGGGAATAAAGGAGGTCGTGCCGTCGTCGCCCACCACGGTCTCGGCATCCCGAAGCACCCATGCGCCGATGGCAGGGCCGATGATGCCGGGGATCAGTACCTGCCCCGCGATGCGCAGACCCTGGAACATACCCGCACGTCCCTCGGGGGTGTGGTCACGGATGACCGCTCCAAAGACCGCCGTGCCCGCCAGATAGCCGCACATCATCAGAAGCGAGCCCACGAATACAAGGGCTGTGGAGCGGAAGAAGAATAGGAGGATATAGCCAATACACAGAAGCCCCAGAGAGGGAAGGATGGAGACACGGAAGCCCACCCTGTCGTGTACCCGCCCCCACAGGACGGTGAATACCGAGGCCAGTATGATGGCGGGTGCCATGATGAGGACGTAGTCCGCCATGTGCAGACCCTCGGTGTAGTAGAGGATGAGGTAGGGCATGAAGATCTGGATGGAAATGCCGAAGAGGGCGAAGGCGATGAGCAAAAGGTAGAGGAGGGGGTTGGCTTTTACCACCGAGGGGCGGAAGCCGTAAAGGATGTTGGCGAAGTAGCGGTTGGTGCCTTCGGCCTTCTTGTGGGGCTCGTCGATGAGGAAGAAGGCCAGAACACCGATGAGGGTGACGGCTATGCCGATGATCAGGAAGATGGTCGTCCAGCTTTGGGACTGACTGAGATCAAAGCCCATGAAGCCGCCGAACACGGCGAGGATGGCTACCAGCGGCATCATGGCGTTGATGCCCTCGGCGGCACCGCGGCTCTCGTGGGTGGTGGCGTCGGTGAGCCAGGCGTTGAAGCAGGCGTCGTTGGCGGTAGAGCCGAAGAAGGTCATGACGCAGTCCATGATGATGACCAGCGTCACGCAGATGGCGGTGACCGAGGCGGCGGGGAAGAGAAGCCCCACGGTGTCCTTTCGTATGAAAGCGAAGGACAGAATGGAGATACCCCACAGGATGTAGCCCCCTGCGATGAAGACCTTGCGTCTGCCCACCTTGTCGGACAGCGCGCCCATGATGAGGGTGGTCATGGTTGCGGCCACGGCCGAGGCCATGACCATGGCGGAGATGTCGGCGGGGGTGGCCTGGAACATCTTGTAGATGAATACGTTGAAGTACATATTCTCTACCACCCAGGCGATCTGACCCACCAGGGAGAGGATGATGAGGGCGGATAGGAAGCGCCCCTTGGAGGCTTTGCGGGAGGCTTTCATGGACGGTCTCCTTTCGGTTGGCAAGCTTTTTTCCATTATACCACATTTGCGGAGGAAAGTCTATCCCCCGTGAGACAAAAGCCGAAGAAAATTTAATGAAATGAAGTTTTGTCGGATTTGGTTGACAAGAGGGGCCCTCCGTGCTATGATGTAGCTTAAAGAAGAAAAGAAATCAAGGAGGTGCGCCCATGGAGCTATGGTCTGCCGCACATCTTAAAACTCTGCTGCCCAGTATCGGAGTGATGCTGGTTCTGTGCGTCCTGTTTCGCCTGTGGCTTGGCAAAATGCCTCGGCGCATCCGTATGATCCCCTTGCAGGTGATCGCCGTTATATTGCTGGTGCTGGAGGTCGGCAAGCAGGCCGTTTCTTTCTCCTGCGGATATGATCTGTACCACATTCCCCTGCATTTCTGCTCCCTGTTTCTGTTTTCCATCCCCCTCATGGCCTTCTACCGTGGAAAGCATGACGGGATCGTCTCCACCTTGACCACCGTCCTGTGCGGTTCGGCCACCCTGCTCATGACGGTCTATCCCGCCCTGATCTATTCCTCGGGCAACATTGAGGCATACTTTTCCGATTTCATGTCCTTCCATACTGTGACCTTCCACACCCTTGTGTACTTCGCTTTTCTCTTGATTCTGACCTTGCAGCTGTACGGCGATTTTGGCCGTCGGGAACGGAAGGTCACGTTGGTGGCGATTACCATTTATTCGGTGGTGGCGGCTGTGGTATCCCAGCTGTTGAAAACCAATTTCACCAATATGTACCATTGCAACGTGCCCCCTATTGAGGATCTGCGGCAGACCTTGATCGCCTCTTGGGGCTATGCTCCCGCTCAGCTGCTCTACGTGGGCGTACTGACGGTAGGGCATATCCTGTTCTTGTGGGGGCTCTTCGCCCTGTGTAAGCTTCTCGCCCGAGGGGCTGACCGCCTGTTTGGCTCTGCGTCGGAAGGCGTGGACGAAGCCTGATTCATGAATCATAACATAAAAAGACAGATAGATGCCGAGGAGGCGGTCTATCTGTCTTTTCTTTTCGTTATTTTTGGAAGGTGAGTTTGCGGATGAACTGGGTGATCTCGTTTCCTACCCTTGTGATCTCGGTAATAAACTCCTTGGGGGTCATGCGACTGACCCCTGCGGTGACGGCGGAGATCTGCAGGAGGTGATCTCCCGATACCACACGGATGGAGTAGTCGGGGCCCAGATTGTGGATGGTCTTTTCGATGTAGGCATCGGCGGTCTGGAACTGCTTGGTGAAGACCACCCGTATTCCGTCCCTGTGGAAGTCAGAGCCCGTCCCGTCGGGGACACGGTAGGCGTCGAAGACCAGCATCAGCTCGGTCTTGGTGTAGGCGGCGTAGCTGGCCAGAATGTCCAGAAGGGTCTCCCGTGCCTTCTCCAGGCTGTGTGCCGCCACCTCCGTCAGGGTGTCCCAGGCGAAGATGAGGTTGTAGCCGTCCAGAATGACCAGTCGGCGGGCGGGCTTTGGGGGCTTGGGCTTGACCGCCTTGGCGGGGACGTCTGCGATGCGCCGGGGCTCGGAGTACATCCGCCGTTTGATGGGGCCGAACTCACGGAGCATAATGGCCTCCAGCTCCTCGTCGGAGAGAGAGTAGCGCTTGGCCAGCCCCTTAGGGTGGGCAATAATGTCTGCCGCCGTGTCGGAGGGGGTGTCTGCCACGGGGCGGCTGATGTGGGGCTCCAGATGCTTGTGGGCGTCCACCTCTCGCCAGGGGATCAGCACCCCTGCGCCGTGGGAGCAGAACACCGAATGGGGGGTGTTCTCGGTATCCGCCTCGGGATCGTAGCCTGCTGTTGCCACCACCTCCTCGGTGTTGTGGCATTCCTCGTAGCCGTCGGATATACAGGTCATGCGGCCGAGGCCTCGGGTGTAGGCCGTGACCTCCCGGATGTAGCCGTGGAGGGTGGATACGGGGCCTCGACCCGTGAGGGTGGTGGTTTCCTCTGTGGAGGCCGCCACCTCCGAGGAGGCATGGCGGTTTTGCAGGTCGGTCATAGCTCTTCCCACCAAGGAGGAGGGAAGCTCCAAGCGGAATTTATAGTAGGGCTCCAGAAGGGTGCATCCCCCCTTCATGAGTCCGTGGCGGACGGCACGGTAGGTGGCCTCGCGGAAGTCGCCGCCCTCGGTGTGCTTTTGATGGGCTCGACCCGCCACCAGAGAGATCTTGGTGTCGGTCAGGGGCGCGCCCGTTCTTGTGCCGATATGGGTCTTTTCGTACAGGTGGGTGAGGATGAGCCGTTGCCAGTTCTTGTCCAAAAGGTTCTCGGGGAGACGGGTGTCAAGGATCAACCCCGTGCCTGAGGGCTGGGGCTCCATGAGGAGCTGAACCTCGGCGTAGTGGCGCAGAGGCTCAAAGTGACCCACGCCCACGGTGCGGGCGGAGATCCTTTCCCGATAGAGGATTTTCCCTTCGTCCAGCTCGCAATCCAGCCCGAAGCGATCCGACAGGAGACGCTTGAGAAGGTCCATCTGAATATCTCCCATAAGGCGAGCCTCGATCTCCCCCGTTTGGGTGTTCAGACGGAGGTGCAGGGAGGGCTCTTCCTCCTCCAGCTCCTTGAGCCTGGGGAAGACCAGTCTGGGGTCACAGCCCGCGGGGAGTCGGATGGCGTAGGAGAGGACGGGATTCAGAATGGGCTTTCCTGCATCTGTCTCCGAGCCCAGTCCCTGTCCCGCATAGGTGGCGGACAGTCCCGTGACGGCCACGATATCCCCCGCCGACACGGAGTTGACCTGCTCGTGCTTGTCTCCCGAATACAGGCGAAGCTGGGAGACCTTTTCGGTGACGGTGCTACCGTCGGAGGCGGTGTAGACCAGCTCGTCCCGCACCGAAAGGACGCCACTTGTGATCTTGGCGTAGGTGAGACGGGTGCCGCCCTGACGGCCGATCTTGTAGACCGTGGCGCCAAAGCCCGCCTCGGGATAGGCGGGAGACAGGGTGTAGCGGTCAAGGGCTCCGAGAAGATGCTCCACGCCTTCTCCTCGCAGAGCCGAGCCGAACAGGATGGGGAACAGCTTCCGCCCGCTGATCATGGCGGCGATCTCGCCGTCATCGATGGTCTCTCCCGCCAGCACCGACTCCATCAGATCCTCCCGTATCATGGCGAGACGCTCGTCCCGCTCGGCGGTGGATTCCTTTTCATAAAAGCCGATGCACAGCGGGGAGAGCTGCTTTTGCAGCTCGGCCTCAAGCTCCGCCTTTTGCCGCACGGCGATGTCGGTCTTGTTGACGAAAATGAAGGTGGGCACTTCGTAATGCTCCAAAAGCTGCCACAGGGTACGGGTGAGGTTCTGCACCCCGTCGGGGGCGGAGACCACCAGAATGGCGTAGTCGGGGAGGGTCAGGGTGCGCTCGGTCTCGGCGGAGAGATCCACGTGTCCGGGGGTGTCCAGAAGGACGAAGTCGCAGCCCTCGGTGGAAAAGCGAGCCTGCTTGGAGAATACGGTGATGCCCCGCTCCCGCTCCATGGGGGTGTTATCCAGATAGGTGTTGCCGTGATCCACTCGCCCACGGGAGCGGAGCTTGCCCGAAGAATACAAAAGAGCCTCGGACAGGGTGGTCTTACCCGCATCCACGTGGGCGAGGATGCAGACTGTCAGCTTTTTCTTCACGGCGCGAGGCTCCTTTCTCTAACATGTCAATGGGGACTGATCAGGTGTATTATACCATGAATTTTCTCTTTTTTCAACGGATTGAGGACAAAAAAACCAAAAAACGTTGACTCTTTCGGGGTGTGGGGAGCCACGGAGAGAGGAAAGGGAAAATTGTGCCGAATTTTTAACAAGTTTCTTCATTTTTTTTCTCTATCCTATGGACTTTTTTTCTCTTTTGTGTTATAATATCTTCGTATGCGTGTACCCATTTGCATTTTGGGCAGACGGGTACGCAATGCGTCAATTTCCAGCGCAAAAAATCACATTGAGGAGGTCTCAAAAGTTATGAAGAAGAAGTTGACCACGGTCGATTTCCGTGGCACCGCCGAGCAGGAAGCCAAGCTGCTTGAGGTCATCGCGAAGTACGACGGCGTTCAGGGCAAGATGATGCCCATCCTGCAGGAGGCGCAGGAGATCTACGGCTATCTGCCCATCCAGGTGCAGAAGATCATCGCCGAAAAGACGGGTATTCCCGCCGAGCAGATCTATGGCGTCGTTTCCTTCTATTCCCAGTTCAAGCTCAACCCCGACGGTGAGGTTGCCGTGGCCGTGTGCCTCGGTACTGCCTGCTACGTAAAGGGCTCCGGCGACATCATCGACGAATGCGCCCGCATTCTGAACGTCGCTGTTGGCAGCACCTCTGCCGACGGTCGCTACTCTCTGGAGGCTACCCGCTGCATCGGCGCTTGCGGTCTGGCCCCCGTTCTGACCATCAACGGCGAGGTTTACGGCCGTCTGGTTGCCAAGGATATGGCCGGTATCCTGGCTAAGTACATGTAATTTCCATCCTTTTGGCAGGGAGCTTAACTGTATGAAAATTTCTACCATCCGGGAGATCCTCAAGGCCGACGTGGTCTGCGGCGAGGAGTTTCTCGATGACGAGGTTCATTCCGCCTGCGGCAGCGATATGATGAGCGACGTGCTGGCCTACGTTAAGGATCAAGCCGTCCTGCTCACGGGACTTTGCAATCCCCAGGTCATCCGCACCGCCGAGATGATGGACATGAGGTGCGTGGTTTTCGTCCACTCCAAGTGTCCTGGCGACGAGATGATCCGCCTGGCCAAGGAGTCCGATCTGGTGGTTCTGAAGACCACAAAGCGGATGTACGAGGCCTGCGGCAAGCTCTACCTTGCGGGTCTGGGCGTAAGTCCTACCGACGCCAAAGCGGTGAACTGATATGAACGAGGCAGTAAGATTTCATTTCGTGGTGGACGGAGAGGATTTCACCTCTGCCGGCCAAGCCTCTGTGCAGGTAAAGAAGAACCTGCGTAGACTGGGCATCCCCCCCGAGATCATCCGTAAGATCTCCATCGCCATGTACGAGGGTGAGATCAACATGGTCATCCACGCGGATGGCGGTGAGGCGGACGTTCTTGTGTACGAGGATCGCATCGTAATGATCCTTACCGACCGCGGTCCCGGCATTGCCGACGTGGAGAAGGCAATGCAGGAGGGCTTCTCAACAGCCCCCGACAACGTGCGCACTCTGGGCTTCGGCGCGGGAATGGGACTCCCGAACATGAAGCGCTACACCGACGATATGAAGATCGAGTCTGTCGTGGGTGAGGGAACCACCATCACCATGACAGTTTTGCTCGCCTGAGGGCGATCAAAACCGGGTTGCTCGCCTGAGGGCGATCAAAACCGGGTTGCTCGCCTGAGGGCGATCAAAATCGGGATACTCGCCAACGGCTCGTATCCCTGCGGAGGATCTTTAATCGTTTCTACCATTTCGGCACAGCATCGCCCCAGCGGGCGACACAGCCGGGAAAGGAGACACGGGTGCTATGAACTCGTATGAACATTCGGTATCTCTGGACCTGTCACGCTGTACGGGATGTACGACCTGCCTGAAGCACTGTCCCACCGAGGCCATCCGCATTGTGGACGGCCACGCCAAGATCAATCCGGGACGCTGTATTGACTGCGGCATCTGCATCAAGATCTGCCCCAATAAGGCCAAGAAGGCCACATACAGCCGTCTGGAAAACGTGCTGAAGAAGCCGTACAAGATCGCGCTCCCCGCGCCGGCTCTGTACGGACAGTTTGAGGATCTGGGAGACGTGGACTACGTTCTCCAAGGACTCAAGGACATTGGCTTTGACGACGTGTACGAGGTGTCCAAGGCCGCCGAGCTGGTATCGGCCTACACGAGAAATTACCTCAAGACCGTGGGCATCCCCAAGCCCGTCATCAATTCTGCCTGTCCCGTCGTACTCCGTTTGATATCCCTGCGGTATCCCACCCTCAAGGAGCATATCATGCAGCTCCTGCCTCCCATGGAGATCGCGGCAAGACTTGCCCGCGAGCGAGCCATGGCCGAGCATCCCGAGCTGTCCCGCGAGGATATCTGTGTTTGCTTTATTTCTCCTTGTCCCGCCAAGGTCAGTTACGTCCGTAACGGGTTTGGAGACTACAAGAGCGAGGTGGACGAGGTCCTGTCCATCAGCGACGTCTATTTCAGTCTCATCAACGTCATGCGCCGAGGCCGTGAGCCTGCCAACCTGTCCCAGTCGGGAAAGATCGGCATCAGCTGGGCGACCACAGGCGGTGAAGCCTCCGCCCTCTTTAACGACAAGTACTTGGCGGCGGACGGCATCGAAAACGTCAACCGTGTTCTGGAGCAGCTGGACAACGGTAACATCGCAGGTCTGGAATTCGTAGAGCTCAACGCCTGCCCCGGTGGGTGCGTGGGCGGTGCCATGGTGGTGGCGAACCCCTTCGTCGCCAAGGCAAGACTCCAGACACTTCGCAGATACCTGCCCGTTTCCCAGACCACACTCGGTGACGACGAGCGGGATTATATCCCCGAAGGCTATTGCTTTAACGAGCTTCCTACTTATATGCCCATCCAGCGGCTCTCCACCAACTTCGGTGAGTCCCTGCGGATGATGGCGGTGATCCAAAAGCTGTGCGAGGCCCTGCCGGGCATTGACTGCGGCGCCTGCGGCGCCCCCAACTGCCGTGCCTTTGCGGAGGACGTGGTCTGTGGGCGAGTTCCCGAGGATGGCTGCGTCATTCTTAAGAACCAGCAGCTGGAGACCCTGCTCAAGAACAAAGAGGAGGTGTCCGAGCCGTGACCGTTCAGCAATTGAAGGATCATCTTTCCCTGACCGCCCTCACCCTCCCCGACGGGGAGCGAGAGATCCGGGGCGTGTACGTGGGAGATCTGCTCTCCTGGGTCATGGGACGGGCGCGGGCGGATGACGTCTGGCTCACCATCATGTCCAATCTCAACATCGTGGCCGTGGCGACCCTGGCCGACGTGTCCTGCATCATCCTCTGCGAGGGCATGACTCTCGAGGAGAGTGTACGGAGCATCGCCGAGGCCAAGGGCGTGAATATCCTGACCACCGAGGCTCCCGCCTATGAAACGGCCAAGCGACTTTCGGAGTTTGGACTATGAACCGCTACTACTACGATTTTCACATCCACTCCTGCCTGTCCCCCTGCGGCGACAACGACATGACCCCCAATAACATTGCGGGTGTGTGCGCCCTGGCCGGACTGCAGATCGCGGCGCTGACCGATCACAACTCGGTGAAGAACTGCCCCGCCTTCTACAAGGCCGCCAAGAAGCAGGGGATCATCCCCATTGCGGGGATGGAGCTGACCACCGCCGAGGAGATCCACGTGGTGTGTCTCTTTGAGCGGCTGGAGGACGCCATGTCCTTTGGCGAGGAGGTGGAGACTTGTCGCATCCGCATCCCCAACCGTGTGGACATCTTCGGAGACCAGCTGGTGCTGGACGAGGAGGATGAGCCCATGGGGGTGGAGGATGATCTGCTTCCCAATGCAACCATGCTTTCCCTGGAGGAGGTTCCGTCCTTGGTGGAGAGGTACGGCGGCGTGTGTTTCCCCGCCCACATCGACCGTGAGGCCAACGGCATCATCTCCATTCTGGGTACGGTGCCCGAGACCCCCGACTTTCGATGCGTGGAGCTGAGGGATTTCGAGAACAGGGAAGCATATCGGGAGAAATATCCCATTTTGCAAAACAAACTCATGCTTTGCGGCTCGGATGCCCACTACCTGTGGGACATACGGGATGCAAACGCATACTTCGATCTGGAGGATGAACCGTACAGCGGTGACTTCGTGCGGCATCAGCTCTTCCTGCGCCTGAAAGGAGAAGGGTAACATGAAGGAACTGTCACTCAACGTTCTGGACATTACCAAGAACTCCGTCAAGGCAAGGGCTACGCTGATCCACATATCCTTGGTGGAGGTCGGAAGCCTTCTGACCCTGACCATCACGGATAACGGCTGCGGCATGAAGCCCGAGGTGCTGGAGACCGTCATGAACCCCTTCTACACCACCCGCACCACCCGCAAGGTGGGCATGGGCATTCCCCTGCTCATGCTGGCCGCTGAGCAGACGGGGGGTGGCGTGACCATCGTGTCCCGCCACGAGGAGGAGTTCCCCGACGACCACGGCACTACCGTTACGGCCACCTTCCACACCGATCACATCGACTTCACCCCCATCGGGGACATGGTGTCCACCATGGAGACCCTCATCATGGGCTCTCCCGACATCGACTTCGCCTACCTGCACGACAGGAACGGGGCGAGGGTCGAGTTGGACACTCGCCAGCTTCGCGAGGTGCTGGGGGACGTCCCTCTGGACAGCTACGAGGTCGTACAGTGGATCGGAGATTTTCTGCGGGAGCAGTATTCCGCAGAGTAAATACGTTATAAAAAAATTTGATATAACAATGAAAGGAAAGTAACATCATGAAATCTTTGGCAGAGCTTGCTGCGATCCGTGACAAGATGAAGGACAAGGTCGTCCTTCGCGAGGGTACCAGCGATACCCGCATTGTGGTGGGTATGGCAACCTGCGGTATTGCCGCCGGTGCCCGCCCCGTCCTGGCCGCCTTCGTTGAGGGCATCAATAACGAGGGTCTGGCCTCCACCGTTACCGTGTCCCAGACCGGCTGTATCGGTATTTGCCAGTACGAGCCCGTTGTCGAGGTGTTCCAGCCCGGCAAGGAGAAGGTCACCTACGTCAAGATGACCGCCGAGAAGGCCGCAAAGGTCATCGAGGAGCACATCAAGGGCGGTAAGGTTGTGGAGGAATACACCTACAACACCGCTGTGAACGCATAACGGAGGTATAAAGCTATGATTCGTGCACATGTACTTTGCTGCGGCGGTACCGGTTGTACCTCGTCCGGCAGCCAGAAGATCCAGGACGCATTCGTCCGTGAGATCGAGCGTCAGGGCCTTGCTGATGAAGTCAAGGTCGTGCAGACCGGTTGCTTCGGTCTCTGCGCTCTCGGCCCTGTGGTCATTCTGTATCCCGACGGCACCTTCTACTCCCGTGTTGAGGAGTCTGACGTAGCCGAGATCGTCTCCGAGCATCTGCTCAAGGGCCGTCCCGTTGAGCGTCTCGTGTACAACGAGGTCTCCGAGGGTGCCCAGGAGACCCACTCATCCCTGAACGACACCACCTTCTACAAGTCCCAGTACCGTCTGGCACTCCGTAACTGCGGTGTCATCAACCCCGAGAATATCGAGGAGTACATCGCCATGGACGGCTACGCCGCTCTGGGTAAGGTACTTACCGAGATGACCCCCGACGAGGTCATCCAGACCATTCTGGATTCCGGTCTCCGTGGCCGCGGCGGCGGCGGATTCCCCACCGGTCTGAAGTGGAAGTTTGCCAGCGGCAACCGCGGTAACGTGAAGAAGTATGTTGCCTGTAACGCCGACGAGGGCGACCCCGGCGCATTCATGGACCGCTCCATCCTGGAGGGTGACCCCCACGCCCTGATCGAGGCTATGGCCATCGCCGCTTACGCCATCGGCGCTGATGAGGGTTACGTATATGTCCGTGCCGAGTATCCCATCGCCGTCAACCGTCTCCAGATCGCCATTGATCAGGCTAAGGAGTACGGCCTTCTGGGTGAGGACATCTTCGGCACCGGCTTCAACTTCGACCTGAAGATCCGTCTGGGCGCAGGCGCATTCGTCTGCGGCGAGGAGACCGCTCTGATGACCTCCATCGAGGGTAACCGCGGTGAGCCCCGTCCCCGTCCTCCCTTCCCCGCAGTGAAGGGTCTGTTCGGCCAGCCCACCGTTCTGAACAACGTAGAGACCTACGCCAACATTCCCCAGATCATCCTGAAGGGCGCTGACTGGTTCAACAAGATCGGTACTGAGAAGAGTAAGGGTACTAAGGTATTTGCTCTGGCCTGTAAGATCAACAACGTTGGTCTGATCGAAGTTCCCATGGGCACCACGCTGCGTGAAGTCATCTACGAGATCGGCGGCGGCATCAAGAACGGCAAGAAGTTCAAAGCTGTCCAGACCGGCGGTCCTTCCGGCGGATGCCTGACCGAGAAAGATCTGGATACCCCGATCGATTTCGA
>JAFXJW010000158.1 GCA_017532045.1 Clostridia bacterium
GCCGATCATGAAGAAGGTAAGGAGCTTGGAAAGCAGCTTGCCCACGGTGAAAACGGCGGTATTGGTCAGTAGTCTGGTATATCGGCTTGTGGTTTTGGATGCCGTATCGGCCATATGCTTCCCCTCCTTTCCTATGATTCCTACTATCTATTTATTGTACCAAATAATGAAAGGATAGTCAAGAGGGGGGACGTAAATTTTTGAAGCTGTTGAGAAGGACAAGGCGTGTGCAAATTGGGATTTATAGGGCCGAAGGCCCTCTCGCCCCCGTAGTCAAGGGGTTGGGCGTAAATTTTCGGATGCCTTGTCTTTCTCAGCAACTTCAAAAATTTGCGCCCTCCCTCTTGACTATCCTTTTATTATTTGGTACAATAAATAAATAGTAGGAATCACAGGAAAGGAGGGGAAGCATATGGCCGATACGGCATCCAAGACCCCAAGCCGATACACCCGACTACTGACCAATACCGCTGTTTTCACCGTGGGCAAGCTGCTTTCCAAGCTCCTTACCTTCTTCATGATCGGCTTGTATACCGCCTGCCTCACCGAGGCGGAGTTCGGCACGGCCGAGCTGATCACGGGGGCGGCTAATCTTCTGATCCCGCTGGCCTGCGTGGGCATCAGCGAGGGCATCTTCCGCTCCGCCGCCGCTCGAGACGGGGACAAGGAGGCCTTTTTCACCAACGGACTTTTGGTCTACGGCGTGGGCTCAGTCGTGTTCCTGTGCCTGACCCCCCTCATGGGACTCATTCCCCGCTTTGCCGACTCGGTATGGCTCATTGCAGCCTACGTGGTGGTGGCCAACCTCCACACGGTGGTGTCCCAGTACCTCTGCGCCATCGGGCGCACCAAGCTGTTTGCGGGGCAGGGTATTCTGAATACAGCGTTGGTGATTGGACTGAATATTCTGTTCCTGCCGGTTCTGGATTTCGGCGTGGCGGGATACGTGTCCTCCATCATTCTGGCAGACCTGTTGACTACGGTATTCCTTGTCATTGTAACGAGGCTCTGGCGGGCGGTGAGGCCCCGTAGCGTGTCCCGCAAGACCATTTCCGCCATGCTTAAATTCTGTCTGCCCTTGGTGCCCACTACCATTTTCTGGTGGATCACGGGGGTTTCGGATCGCTATATGGTGGACTGGATCTGCTCCCCCGAGCTGAACGGCCTGTACACGGCGGCCTACAAGGTACCCAACCTTCTGATCTATGCCATTTCCATCTTTGACAGCGCATGGAAGCTTTCGGTATCGTCCGAGGGCGACCCTGAGGCTCGTACTGCCTTCTATACTCGTGTGTGGCGGGTCTACACCACCGTGGCGTTTATCGGCGGCGGCTGTTTGATCCTGTTCTCCCATCTCTGCGCCCGTGTTCTGTTTGCGACGCAGTACGAGTCGGCTTGGGTCTATATTCCCACTCTGACCTTGGCCACCATTTTCACCGCGCTTTGCACCTTCCTCGGGTCGGTGTACTTTGCCAGCAAGAAGACGGTCGGCTCTATGCTGACGGCGCTGGCGGGAGCGGCGCTGAATATTGGGCTGAACCTGTTGCTCATCCCAAAATTTGAAGCTATGGGTGCGTCGGTGGCGACCTTCATCAGCTACTTCGCCGTGTGCATTCTTCGTCTCGTGACGGGACGGCGGCTCATTCCCTTCAAGGGGGAGTGGGGACGGCTCACGGTCAATACCCTGCTGACGGGGACACTTTCCGTGTTGGTAACGGTTTCCGAGTCGGTTTCTATTAGTTCCGTGGCTATGTACGCCGTGGCGGCGGGTGTGCTGGTGCTTCTGCTGGCCTTCAATGCCCGACCGACCATTGAATTGGCTCGGGATGCCAAAAGGCTTTTGAAGAGCAGGTAAATTGGGGTTTATCGGGGAGATTAACATATGTACTTTTCTCTCCCTGTCGAGAGAAAAGTACCAAAAGAGCGCCACGCAAGGGAGGCCCCCGGGGTGCCTCCCTTACGGAACCCACCACCTGCGCGCGCGACCCCTTCGCCCAGGTCGGGGCGAAGGGATCTGAATGCGCGGAAGGTTGAGGATACTCGATGGCCCGCACGAACGGCGGAGCGCCGTCCGCGCGGAACACGCCCGAAACGCGGAGACACATCCCCGCGAATCAGCCAAACCCGCGAGCTCGGCGCTCCGCCGAGGTTGCGGAC
>JAFXJW010000159.1 GCA_017532045.1 Clostridia bacterium
CACTTCCCCGACATACACCCCATCCTCGAAGCATGAGAAATTATCAAAGAGCAAAAGCTTCTGATCCTCCATGCCGATGGGACACACCACATCGTCATCCAGTATGTCGGATTTGAAATACTGGGGTAGCCCACGGGAGTAGACGATCTTCTCCCCGGACTTCTCGATATACTTCATGATGTACGCCATGGCGGATCCCATCTCGGTACGGTCGTTGATGGGTTCCATATCGCAACGCCCGAAGCGTTCGTTGAAGTAAGTATTCTGAACCGTCACCTGACGGCGGTGAGTGTTGAAGTTATAGTCCTCCTTCTCATAGAGAATGCCCGGCATGGTTCCCTCGGGGATGTAGAAGATGCCGTGAAAATGAAGACGGCCGGTCTTGGGAGAGCGTTCCCACACTCCTGCGTATTTCCAGCCCTTGCGAGAACAAAAGCGGTTGAGGCAGACAGAGAGCCGCTTTCGGAAGGTCTCTTCGGTGTGCAGGCTCCCGTCGTAGGTGAAGGTGCAGAAGTAATTGAATTTGTGTAGATTAACCTTGCGGCTAAACCGTATACGACGTACAATCAGGTTCCGGTGCTTGCGCTCCAGATGCTTGTCCACGTATTCGATAGCCTCCTGCTCGGTCTTGAAGTAGGGTCTCATCCCTTGGATCAACTTGCCTCTACGTACCCTTTTGGGCTCGTTCTGGAGCCTTTGATACAGTTCATTGAACAACTCCCGCCGTGTGGCTCGTCGCTTCACAGTGGGCTTTTTTGGCGTTTCCAAAGGGGACTCTTGGGGCGATTCAGTAGTGGTTTCCACATCCTCCGTGGACTCGTTCTGTACGTCCTCAATGACCTCTACGGGATCTTCTTCCAGCCTTGCGCCCCGATGCCTCGGAGCTGGTCTTTTGGGGATAGCGATGTAATGACTGCCGTCGTAATAAACCTTGGTATCTTGGTATGCCATATTTTATACCTCCGAATATAGATTACGCCGACTGTCCGCTACGGACGCTCTATGCGAGCCTGTCAGCGTTTGTATAGTCCGTTGATAAAATAGCTGTTCTGCATTTTCAGTTCCTCCACAGTTGCTTTTTCGGTTTGGTAAGTTACGTAATCGTGAAGCCCCAGCTTGGACTTCCTGGCCATATCGTTAAAGTAATCGCTGAAGCAATCCGTTGAAAACCGGTTCGCGTAAATCTTCTGATTCATCAAGTAATATTACTTTTTCTCCACGTTGCCATCTTGTGTCCCACGCTCTTTCTCAATCTTGGAAATGCTGTACCCATAGCGGTTATAGGTGGTGACATAGTGTTTATAGATCGTCGCTGTTATGCTTTTCAGAACGTGGACGAGCAAGGTATTGTCTCCCCTCCGATGACGAAAGTCATAGTACAGAGCCATGAAACGATCAAACATCCATTCCTGAACCATTTCCTCAATCGTGAAGAACAGCAAAGCGAGCCGCTGTTCACCGGAGGACACAATATGAACGATGTCACAAAGATCACGGGCATCTGCCCCCCAGCTCTCGGGCCTCTGTTCGTCTGTGAACACCTTGATAAACGGGTAGTGATCCACGGTTGCTGAATGGCGGCACATTTTCAGCCACGCATTGAACAGGTCGTTTTTCTGATTGGTCTCGTCCTGACCTTTCTTGACCTCCTTCAGCTCCAGGTTATTGCCGCGTTCCTTGCCGACCTCGGTGATCGCTACCACACCGAACTCAAAGCTGCCCGCCTTCTCGTTGTTCTCCACCACCTTTTTGCCGAGCCGAAGCATGTCAAAGTCGAGAATGTGAGCATATCGGCTGTTCTTGCCGTAGTCGAAGCGGAAGAAATCGAAGCTCCACATGGGAAAGTTACCGGCATCCAAAAAACGGTTGTCGGTGCGGATAGAGTAGTTGGAGA
>JAFXJW010000160.1 GCA_017532045.1 Clostridia bacterium
GCACGTATAGTTGATCCTATACGAAGGATTTTTGTGACGAATGACGGAAAAGATTCCGTCGATTCGCTGTGCGAGGGGTTTTTAGAGGTGCCCTGCAATTTATAGTCTCCCCACCACCTGCAGAAGCGCCTCCACGTCCCGCTCCTTCGACCCCCAGCCGAGGCTGGCACGCACCGCCCCACCGTCGGGAGTACCCAGCGTCCTGTGTCCTAAGGCGGCGCAATGGAATCCGGGACGAACGCAGATGCCCTTACGGTCAAGAAGCGCCCCTATCTCGTCGGAGTTGTAACCATCCACTGTGAACAGCACCACGCCGCCCTTCCGATAGGGGGCGTACACCTTGACCCTTGGGATAGACAGAAGTCCATCCTGCAGATAAATGCCCAACCGCCGCTCATGCTCACGGATGGTATTTATCCCCACCGCCTCCACGAACTCCATCCCCGCCCGCAGACCCGCAATGGCAGGTGTCTGAAGCGTCCCCGCCTCGAATCGCTCAGGGGCGTCCTTTGACATCTCCCCAAGGAGGGAATCCATACCGTTGCCCCCCTCTATGAGGGTGTCGAGGGTGATACCTTTGCCCAGAATCAGCATCCCCGTCCCTTGAGGGCCTAAAAGCCCCTTGTGACCCGGTACGCATAGGGCGTCTATCCCCATTCTGTCCACGTCCAGATCATATACCCCTGCCGATTGCGCCCCGTCTACCACGAAGAACAGCCCTCTCCGTTTGCAGAATTGTCCGATCTCCTCAATGGGAAGTACAGCCGAGCAGATATTGGAGGCGTGGGCGCAGACCACCATGCGGGTGTCGGGACGAACCTTGGCAGCCAAAGAGGAGAGGATACGGCTCTTGCTCCATTGACGAGTGGTGGAGAAGGTAGGGAACACATCAAAGGTAGCCGTTCCATCCTGCGCCATTTTGTAGAGGGGACGGTAAACGGCGTTATGCTCCATGTCTGAGCAGAGAATATGTCCTCCGTTCCGTCCTATGAGACCCTTGATGGCCACGTTTAGGGCGTGGGTTGTGTTGAGGGTGAATACCACTCGCTCCGGCTCTGCCCCAAACAGACGAGCCGCTACCTCGCGGCAGGCGTAGATCTCCTTGGCTGCCTCTAGCGAGAGCTTGTGCGCGCCACGCCCGGGATTGCCTCCCCGATACTTCATGCAGTCGGCCACGGCAGAGATCACCGCAGGGGGCTTGGGGTAGGAGGTGGCGGCGTGGTCGAGGTATATGGGACGGGACATGGCATGGCCTCCTTCATGATGGGTATGTAGAGTAGGTAGTAGACGAAGATGGCAGATACCGGATACAGGACACAAAAGCATCCCGTATCTCGGTATCAGTACGGCTAACCTCGTAAATATTCTCTGACCCGCATGCCCGCTCGGTTCAGTACTGTTTGTGCGTTGCTCATTTGGGTACAGGGAAAATCCACTCCGTAGGCGCATCCACCCGTGTTTTTTGAGGAACTGACCTTTACCACTATGGCACGGATGGCGGCCTCGGCCAGGATGCTCTGGGCTCTCATAGCCCCTGTCATTGAGCCGATCACAGCCGTGCAGGTGCCCCGCACAGTGTCGTCGGATAATGACCCACGGCCTCCGTTCCTTGGCATACTACCACCTCCTCACAGGCAGAATATGCAGGCGGTTGTCGATTGGTGTCAGATTGGGGAGAAAAAGAACAGGCGTACCTGTCCGTCGGACAGGTACGCCTGTTCTTCTTTATTCAATTTTCTCTTGGTCTGGGTTACTGCCGACCGCTGAGGATGGCTCCATTTCAAAGACCCGCTTAAAGCCCTGCGATAGGGTGTTGTTCACGGCGTCTTGGTCGCCCACGTTGAGGAGAAGCCGCAGGGAGTAGCGCGCATAGGCATAGCGGATGTCGGGGAGCAGAGTGGCCACACCCACCGCCGACATGCTCCGTAGATCCATGGCGACGTAATCGCAATAGGTCAAGAGACGGGCGGGGGATAGATTGCCTGCATACTGGGGTGTATCGGAAGAAGTCTCATCCGAACCGCCCGAGGCGAAGGCCGGGGGGGGAAGCGCCACGCCTATGGCGGGAGCGCCCGGAAGATCGGCAAGGAGCGCTTTCAGCTCGGCGAGAAATTCCATGGCCCGCTTGTCAGCGGTATCGCTTCCGTGGGGAAGTCCCAGCAGAAGAATGTCCCCGGGACGAGCCTCGGCGCACTCTCGCAGGAAAGCCAGATCCAGTCCCCGCCGATAGGCGGACACGGCGGCGTCGGGGGTGGAGAAGCAGGTTACGGTATAGACCACGGTGACGTTCAGCTCCCGTTGGCTGATGCGATCCACATCCTCGGTCAGAGAGGGAGCGGAGGCGCTCACAGCCATTCCGGCGGCGGTTGCCACCTTTGATGCGTAGAGGGGAACGCCTGCGCTGTCACAGAGGGAAAGGATCACGCCACCATGCTTGCCCTCCATGAGAATGTCTCCCACGTTGCCCTCGGGGCTGATGCGGACGGCGTGGATGTCAGGAACAGGTACGGGAATGGATTCCACCGTTTCTGCGGGGGAAAGCCAGTCAGATTCTCCTTCATTCTCACGGTATGCGTCGGATTTTGCCTGTAGGTAGTTGCCCAGCACCAAGGCCAGTACGATACCCGCCAGAGCGCAAAGAGAGGGAACCAGAATTTGCCACGGGCGAATGAATCTCTTGCGACGGGTACGCTTTTTTGTGGAGCCTCTTGCGTAGTGCTGACTGTCCCGAGGCTCCTTTCTTTTACGGAGTGGCATGGCTTATCCTCATTTCAGAGACACAAGGTCGATGCCCAGGCCGTACTCGTTGAAGGCTACCCTGCAGTCCTCGCGGAACTGCTCCTCATACAGACCGACGGCCACGCCGTGGTAGCTGTTCATAAGCTCCTGCAGGTTGGTATGGATGTATTCCGTATCGGGGTAGAGGCGCATGATCACGAAGTTGCCGCCACTGCATACCACGGGCTGACTGACCTCGCCAAAGGCCAGATCAAAGGAGGCGTCCTCGTAGATCTCGTCCATCTCTCCACGGGTAAAGTAGTAGCCGTCACCCGTTACGGTGAGCAGATCGTCGTTGATCGCAGAGCCGATGTAATCCCCCATCAGCTCACGGCGTTCTCCGGGATCTTCAATGGCTCGGAGGGTGTCGCTGATCTTCCGGGCCTCGGCCAGATTGGCGGCAGGATCCTCGCCCTCCACGTTTTCGATGAAGACGTGAATGGTGCGGACGTAGTCTCCGCTGTTTTCTACGTAGTCACGGAAATCGGCGGCGTTGTCCATCGTGTAGCGGAATAGGCCGTTATCCAAGAGGGTGTAGTACAGGGCGGACTCCAGATAGCTGATGCCAATGGAGAAGCGCATGTAATGCTCGGTCATCCAATGCTCGTCCAGCCACGCCTCATACTCCTTTTCGGAGGAAAATTCCGCACGCAGCTTCTTGATCTCCTTGTCCACGTACTTGTCGATATCCGATCCGCCGGTCTTGATGCCGAGCTGACGGCAGGCCGAGAGAACGAGATAGTTTTCGCAGAGATTCTCGGTCACCAGAGTCTCCAGCTCGGTGCGGTACTGCTCGGCGGTTGCGGGATCATCCCAGATGTCCTCGCCGTAGGTGGAGGCCAGCGCATCCTTGTAGAACATGGTGAGGAAGTACAGCTCCTCGTAGGGGATCTCGTAGCCGTTGCAGGTGGCCACGGTTTTGCGGTCGGCGGCGTACTGCTTGTACTCGTTCCAGTTGGACAGCACCACGGCGGCGATGATGCCGGCGATCAGAGCCACGGCTAAAACGACAATCACCACAATGGTGACTGTTTTTTTCTTTTTGCTCATGCCCTTTTTGGTGGGCTGGAGTTGGTTGTTGCGGGAGACCATAGGTATTCCTTTCTTTTGGGGCTTTCGGGGACGAATTGAAAGACAGACGAAAAATCAAATGTTACAGAAGAGTGTATGCGCCACATCCGTCAGCCTGAATGGCGGAGTTGAAGAAAAGGGTCAGGGCTCTCACCATCATCTCGGTGTCCTTGGCGCCTGCGGTCTCGTAGGCCGAGTGCATGGCCAGCTGAGGCAGACCGATATCAATGGTGTTCAGGGATACCTGGGTGTTGGCGATGTTACCCAGAGTAGAGCCGCCGCCCATATCCGCGCGGTTGGCAAATCTCTGGATGGGAACACCGGCCTTGTCGCAGATCAGCCCGAAAATTGCGGCGGAGATGGCGTCGGTTGTGTACTTCTGGCTGGCGTTGTACTTGATGACAATGCCTTCGTTCATGTAAACGCAGTGGTTTCCGTCCTTGAATTCGGAGTGATTGGGATGGACGGCGTGAGCATTGTCACAGGATACCATGAAGGAGGAGGCCAGGGTACGGGCAATATCTCCTGTGGACAGTCCCATGGAAGCGCCGATGCGGATCAGGGTGTCGTACAGGAAGGTGGATGCAGCGCCCTGCTTGGTCTGGCTGCCTACCTCCTCGTTGTCAAAGAGACAGAACACGGGGCAGTTATTTGCGTTTGTGTCGGCCTTACCCGACTCCACAAAGGCGGTGAAGGAAGCAAAGGCGCATTGCAGATCGTCCAGACGGGGGACGGAAATGAAGCTGCCCCACTCCATGCCCTTTTGGTTGCAGTAAACGAACAGGTCGGTGGTGAGGATGTCCTCCTCAGCCACGCCGATCAACTCGCAGATGCGCTTGCGGAAGGAGCCTGCCTCGGATGCCTCACCGAACAGAGGAACCATGTCAATGGCGGGATTGTAGTTCATGCCGTTATTGGTGTTCATCATATGGAGAGCCACGTTGGGGATGAAGGCGCAGGTCTCTCCGAAATCCACGAGACGGCTGGCAAGACCCGTTTCGGTGCGGATGATCACTCGACCCGCAATGGAGAGAGGACGGTCCAGCCAGGAGGGGTACTGCACACCGCCGTACCGCTCAACAGACAGGCGGAGATAATGTCCGTCGCAAAGCTCGGCGTTCTCCTTGACCTTAAAGCCGGGGGTATCGTCGTGGGCGGCTGTCATCATGAAGCTCTTGATATCCTTGGATGCGGGGATGCGGAAGGCAATCAGAGAGGAGCTGTTACGGGTGACGTAGTAGCCCTTGCCTGCCTCAAGCTTCCAGTCCGCATGCTCAGGCAGCTCGGTATATCCTGCCTTGGTGAGGAGGGATGCGGTGTGGGCGGTGGCGTGGTAGGCCGTGGGGCTGGCGGCGATATAATCAAACAGGGCTTGGTTCATGGTAGACCTCCGTAACAATAAAAATATCTATTCTATTATACCACCTCTCGTGTCGGGTGTCAAGAGGAATATCCATGTTGCCAAGCCCGATCCTACGTTTTTTTCATTTGCTCCACACGGGATATGACCCATCCTCCCACGAATAATCCGTCGGTCACCAGAGCGGGGACGGAAATGTCTTTCATGGACATAAAAACCAGTATGGCGTCGGTGACAACTCCTTCAACGGGGTTCATGAGGGAAGGAAACCACCGCAGGATCGCCGCTATGACGACTCCGCAAAGAACCCCTTGAAACGCCTTGGCTAAAAGATAGGGCTTAAAGGAAAGACCTCGACCGCCGCACAGGGTCATGACCTGACAGTGAACCGAGACCCCCGACCACCCCGCAAAGACCGCCGTAAGGATGAGGCACACCTCTCCCGAAAGGGTTGAGGCTTGACTGATCCCTCCCGTTATCTCCAAAAATCCGCAGAGGAGGGTGTATCCCCATGTGCCGACAACCCCCAGCTCGGACACGGCGCACTCCAAAGCGCCCGTCAGTGCCGAGAAGAAGATCACGTAGGCGCAGACCGTCAGCATTCCCGTAGCCGCTGAGGACACAGCACCTGTAAAGGATTCCACGCCGCCCGGGTGAAGTCCCGAGGGAAAGTGGGGATGCTCGGTAGGCTCCCCGGGGCTTCGCAGGAAAAATCTTGCCAGAAAGCCTGTGAGCAGTCCGCAACCCAGCACAACGCAGTACAGGGTTACTCCCAGCGAGCGGCTGTCGTAGAGAGATACACCCACCGCAGTGATCAAAAAAGCCGAGCTGGGATTGCAGGTGAAGGTGAGGAGATGCTGACACTCGGACTTGGAGATGACCCCCTTGTCGTAAAGGGATACTGCCGTCCTTGCCCCCACAGGAAACCCGCACATAGAGCCTAAAAACAGAGCCGATGCCCCTGCTCCCGATATGCCGAATATGCGGCGCATGATCCCCGAGAACAGTCGCCCCAAGGCCTCCCCCGCTCCGCTGGAGACAAGAAGCTCGGAGACCACCATAAAGGGAAACAGGGAAGGGATCACGGTTTTAGCGCAAAGGGTCAGCCCCCGTCCCATGTACTCAACGGCAGCGTCGGAATTGCGGAGAACAAGGACGAAGCAGAAGGTGGACATAAGCCAGAATCCAACCTGTCCTGCAGTGGGGACGATGGGCCGCTTGGGAGACGGCGGGGATAGAATGGCGTGGGCTTTACGGGTCATGACGGTCACACTCCCTGCATATGGTTTCGTAAGTAGACTATATGCGGGAGGTTACCGAACATGAATCACGGGAGACAACATCCCACCGAAAAAGGTAAGAAAAAAACCGAGTACCGTTCTCTGCGGGAGTGGCTGGCGGTGAAGCTGGACGTCCCTGCCGATCTCACGGGAGACGGACTCCGCTTGGATATGCGGGGTCGGCATACTCTCACGGTTCACGGTTGTCAAAAGATCCAGAGCTTTACCCCCTGCGAGGTCTGTCTTATCCTCAGGGATTCCACCCTTAAGGTCAGTGGCCGCCGACTCATCTGTACCGCATATCTTGCAGGCGCCGTAGGGATCGAGGGTTATATCTGCGGTATTTCCTTCTGCGACGGGGAGGTGGCCAAGTGATCCCCTCTCTCTCCTATCTCCTTTTGGGACACGTTACGCTATCCACTGACGGAGACCACGCCGCCCGCCTTCTGGAGATCTGTCGGATTCGCTCCATCCCATACGAGAATTTCTGTAATACCGAGGATGGCGGTATCTCTCTCCGTTTCACATCCCGATCCGCCCGCAGGGTGGTTTCGCTTTGTCGGGATTGCGATATTCCCGTTTCCGTCTCAAGCAAGAGCGGCCTTCCGCGTTTGCTCCGTCGCATCCTCAATCGTCCCGGCTTGCTGGTAGGGGGGATCCTTGGATTTGTGCTGTACCTCGTTGCGGGAAGCTTCTTTTGGGATATTCGCATCAGTGGGAACACCGCTCTGTCGGATGCCGCTGTGCGGAGATCCTTAAGCTCGGTGGGTCTGTCGGTAGGATCTCCCATCCCCGGCTTCGAGGCGGATGTGACCGAAAATCAAGTCCTTCTGCTGGATGACCGTTTGGCGTGGCTCTCAGTCAATCGAAAGGGAACTGTGGCCTACGTTGAGGTCAGGGAGGCCGTCAAGCCCCCCTCGGCCGAGCCTGCTCCCCTGCGTGACATGGTGGCGGCCTTGGGCGGGGTGATTGAGTACGTTGAGCTGGAATCCGGCAACGTCCGTGTGAAGGCGGGTCAGACCGTCAGCGCAGGGGAGGTTCTGGTCAGCGGCATCTACGAGTCCCTGCAAACGGGGATACGGGTTGAGTCGGCAAGCGCTCGTGTTTTTGCCCGCACTACCCGAGAGTTTTCGGTCACGATCCCTCTGTCCTATGAGGAAAAACGCTACCTTACGGCTGAAAACGGTGGGGATGCGGAGCCGCTGTGTGAAAAAAGTCTGCTTTTTTTCGGACGTCACATAAAATTTTCAAAAAAGAGTGGAAATTTGACCGAGTTTTGTGATATAATGGAGGAAGAAAGATCATGGGGTCTTGTGGGCGGAGTGGGATTTCCCATATCAACCCGTACCGAGTGGTATCTGCCCTACAAGACCGTTTCTGCGACTCGCACCTATGCCGAGGCTGAGGAGCTAGCCTACTTCGAGCTGGCTCGCTATATTGCAAGCCTTCCGGGCGGCGCCACGCTTACGGGTAAGACCGTCACAGTCACTCGAGGCACAGATTTTCTGTTACTCAACTGTACGCTTACGGCCATCGAGGATATTGCGACCGAAAGGGTCATTGAGGTGGAGCCGTAGAATTTTTCGAAAATATTCCTTTTTCAGGAGCTTTACATGAACCAACGCATCATCAAGGTGGACACCGCCGAGACCACGTCTCTGATCTTCGGTGCCTACGACGTTAACTTACGCATCATCGAGGACAAATTTCCCGTCACGATCCGCAATAAGTCGGGAGATGAGGGCACCGATGCCATCATCATCAGCGGTGACAGCATGGATCAGGTCAATCTGGCCGCATCGGCGGTGGAGTACCTCCGTGACATGGCGCGCCACACCGGCGAGATCAGCGAGCAATCGGTTCGCTACGTGGTGGATATGATTGCAAGCGGTAACGCAGGGGAGCTGACCTCCCTTGGGGCGGATTGCATTTTCGTTACCGCCAAGGGTAAGCCCGTCAAGGCCAAGACCGCAGGACAGAGCCGCTACGTGGATGCCATTCGCAAGAATACCGTGATCTTGGGCGTTGGCCCTGCCGGTACGGGTAAGACCTTCCTGGCCGTGGCTATGGCGGTCAAGGCGCTGAAGGAAAAGCAGGTCTCCCGCATCATCCTGACCCGCCCCGCCATCGAGGCGGGCGAGCGACTGGGCTTCCTCCCCGGCGATCTGCTCAGTAAGATCGATCCCTATCTCCGTCCCCTGTATGACGCTTTGGGGGAGATGCTCGGGCCTGAGACCCATCAGAAGCTGGTGGAGAAGGGTGTCATTGAGGTGGCCCCTCTGGCGTATATGCGTGGCCGCACCCTGGACGACGCCTTTATCATTCTGGACGAGGCGCAGAACGCTACTCCCGAGCAGATCAAGATGTTCCTGACCCGTATGGGCTTTGGCTCAAAGGTAGTGGTGACGGGCGATCTGACCCAAACAGACCTCCCCTACGGTCAGCGATCGGGTCTTGCTACCGCCATTAAGATTTTGGATGGCATTGACGACATCGCCATCCATTACCTGTCCGAAAAGGACGTTGTGCGTCATCATTTGGTGCAGAAGATCATTCTAGCCTACGATGCTTACGATCGGGAGCTGGCCGCGAAGCGGCAGCAGGCAAACGAGTCCCGTGACCGCCGTGATGGGGACAAGCCCGCATACAGACCGAGAAGAAACCAGTAAATTTCAGTTTATCGCCAGGGGCTCTGCCCCTGGACCCCGCCAAAGAACTTTTTGCAAAAAGTTCTTTGGAATTTCAAAAACCTTTAACAAATAATACTTTTTAAAGGTTTTAAGAAGTCCAGAAACCCTCGCAAACTTTGCCGCAGGCAAATTTGCCCCGAGCGAAGCGAGGATGTTTGCCAAAAGGGTTTCTGGTGGGGTGCAGGGGCAAAGCCCCTGCCCGACAAATCCAAATTTAAAATCATATTCCGATAGACCAAAAAAGGAGATACATATCATGCAACACATTCCGCCCATGATCTACTTTGTCAACAATCAGGACAAGCTCCCCGTGACTTATAAGCTCAAGATGCTGACCCGCCGAGCTGTGGAGACGGTACTGGAATACGAGCAGTATAATAACGCCTGCGAGGTGTCCGTGACCTACACCGACAACGAACAGATCCATGCTCTCAACCTGCAGTACCGTGAGGTGGATCGCCCCACCGACGTGTTGTCTTTTCCCCTCATGGATTTTTCGGGAGAGAGCGACGAGCCCGTGGCCGACGAGCCCGTGGTGAGTCTGGGCGATATCGTCATTTCTCTGGAAAAGGCCGCCGAGCAGGCCAATGAATACGGCCATAGCTTTGAACGGGAGGTGGCATTCCTCACCGTCCATTCCGCCCTCCATTTGCTGGGCTACGACCACATGACCGAGGAAGAAGAGACCGATATGCGCGCCCGCCAGGGAAACGTCATGGAGCTGTTGGGGCTGGCCGTCAAGTCTGAGGACTGACCTCTGAGGAAGACCGTCATGAACGAAGATAACCGTCAAAACGGCCTGTTTTCGGATGATTACGAACCGCCCAAACGGGAAAACCCCTACCTGAAGAAGAACCGTGAAAAAGCAAGGCTTCAAAAAAGTTCCGAACTGCACCCCCCCAAGCGGACGCCTCCTGTGGGCTCCGAGGGTGGCTATACCCGCAGGCGCACCTTTTCGGATTGGATGTTCGAGCATGTGAAGCTGATTGCCACTATTGTCACCATCCTTGTGGTGCTGTCGCTTGTGCTGATCACGGATGTGGTAGGTGCTGTTGAGAGAGCAATCGCCAAATCCAAGCAGGCCGACAAACAGGAGATTACCCTCACCTACGTCGAGGGACTTTCGGAACTGGGACAGCCCATTACATGGAATCACTTGGAAGAATTCCGACGGGACGAGACAAAGGCCAAGGATTCGGTCACATGGATGCTTCCCGTGAAGGGAACAGACTATGAGCTTTGGATATCGGGATACAGCACCGATAAGGCACCCGTCTACGTCTACCTCTTTGATATGCGGACGGGAGACCGTCTCGTTCTTGGGAAAGAGGACTTTGATGCGTTTGTGAAACAGCATTCGTAAAAATAACTGTCAGTAAAGGATATATACATCATGAAAAGAACCGGCTTTATCGCCCTGGTGGGTCGCCCCAACGTGGGTAAGTCCACCCTGCTCAACGCCATGCTGGGAGAAAAGGTGGCTATTGTCTCCTCTAAGCCCCAGACCACCCGTAACCGCATCAGCGGCATCTACACCAAGGGGGAGGATCAGTACGTTTTTCTGGACACCCCCGGCATTTTCAAGCCACAGAATTCTTTGGGTGACTTCATGGTGAAGACAGCCAACGCTACCATGCAGGATGCTGATGCCGTAGTGCTTGTCACCGATCTCGGCAAGGACATTTCCAAGGTGGAGGAGGACGTGATCGCCTACTCCAAGCGAGCCGAGGTGCCCTGTATTCTTGTCCTGAACAAGACGGATCTCTACAATGCCACCGAGGTAGCCGAGGCCATCATGAAGTACGCCGCCCTCCACGATTTCCACGCCGTGATTCCCCTGTCCGCCAAGGGAGGGAAGGGCGTGGAGGCGGTGCTGAAGGAGTGCGCCCCTTTCCTCCGTGAGTCCGAGTGGTTTTATCCCGAGGACATCGCCACCGATCAGCCCGAACGGGTCATGGCCGCCGAGATCATTCGGGAGAAGGTGCTTCGTACCACCAACAAGGAGATCCCTCACGGCGTGGCCGTCGTGGTGGAGAAGTTCACTGAGGATCCCAAGACGGGCATGGTAACCATACACGCCACCGTCTACTGCGAGCGTGCCTCCCATAAGGGGATCATCCTCGGCAAGGGGGGCGAAGGCCTCAAGCGTATCGGCACCTACGCCCGTCAGGATATCGAGAGTCTGCTGGGTGCCAAGGTCTACCTCAATCTGTGGGTCAAGGTCAAGGAGAACTGGCGCGACAGCGCCGCCACCGTGGCTAATTTCGGATATAACGACCAGTAAATTGCAGGGCACCTCTAAAAACCCCTCGCACAGCGAATCGACGGAATCTTTTCCGTCATTCGTCACAAAAATCCTTCGTATAGGATCAACTATACGTGCGGCTTTTTGTTTAGACTGACGAAAAATCTTCTCGTCGC